>JBAVMZ010000240.1:0-2583 GCA_049690595.1 Occallatibacter sp.
CGCTCCAGCCGCTCGCGCTTGACCAGGTTGACGGCGCGCAGAATGCGCTCCTCGAGCGCGGAAAACTCGTCGGCGCTCAGCGCCACCGCAGCCGGCTCCTCGGCGGGCGCTGGTGCCGGCTGGGGGGCGTCGACTTGCGGTTGCGCCTCCTCGACGACCTCGGAATCCCAGAATGATTGCGTCATGAATGCGGCCTCCCCGCTCACAGGCGTGCTGGGTGTCAGTATAGCGCCGATCGAGCGCGGTTCCGGGCTAACCGCGCAGCCGCGCCCCAGCCTTGCCAACAGCCTCCACCACCCGGTCCTGATAGGCGCGTAGCTCCTCTTCCCGCAGCGTGCGATCCGGAGCATGGAAGGTTGCCGAGACCAGCAGAGAATACTCGCCCTTGCCCAGGCGCGCGTCGCGGAAGACCTCGCGGGCGCGCCACTCCGCAAGCTCGGGAATGCGCAGAGCGGCCAGCGCCTGGTCGATTTTTTCCCAGCCAATGCTCTCGTCCAAAACGAGAGAAAAATCGCGGCGGACGGGCTGGAAGCGGGAGATCTCTCGCGCAGCCGGCCGGCGCAGCGGCAGCTTGTAAAGCCGGTCGAGGTAGAGCTCGCCCACCAGCACCGCATCGCGCAGCTTGCGGGCAGCGGCCTGGCGCGGGTGAAGCTGGCCGAACCAGCCCACCGTGGCGCCCTCGACGGCCACGCGCGCCGCCCGGTAAGGGTGCAGCCACTCCGGCGTCAGGCCAGCCTCAGCCGGGAAGCGGTCGAAGTATATGCTGCGCGCCTGGAAGCGCCCGGCAACCTGCTCGACGATGCCCTTCAGGTCGTAGAAATCGAGCGGACGCTCGGGGTGAAGCGCACTCTGTGCTGGCAAGCTGCCTGCCAGGCCAATGGCCAGCGCGGGGCGCTCGTCCACCTTGTCGGTCGAACCCGAGAAGACCGTGCCCAGCTCGAAGAGGCGCACGTCGCTGACGTCGCGCGAAAGGTTGCCGGCAATCATCGCCAGCATGCCGGGAACCAGCGAGGGGCGGAGAACGCCGGCCTCCTCGCTCAGCGGATTGCCGAGCGGAACGACAAGGCCCGGCTGCGGCGCGGTCAGCGCGGCCTCGGCGGCGGAGCAGAAGGTGCTGGCGATGGCCTCGTGAAGGCCGGCGGCCAGCAGCGTTCGACGAACGGTCGCCTCCGCCTCGGCCCAGAGCAGCGCCTGCACGCCCTCGCCAAAGGCCGGCAGCGTATTGGCAAACCGGTTGTAGCCGTAGACGCGGGCAACCTCTTCGATGAGGTCGATTTCGCGCTCGAGATCGAGCCGCCAACTGGGCAGCGTGACCTGCCAGGCCGCACTGGCGTCTTTCGCTAACCCCGCTAACCCCGCTCTCTCCGCTTGTCTTTCAAGCCCGCATCCCAGCGCTCTCAGCACACCCTCGACCGTCTGTGCGCCGATGCCTTCCTCGTCCAGGGTCTTGCCCAGGATGCGGCGAACCTCGCTGAGCGCGAGCGCAATGGGCGCGCGGCTGGCGGTGCGTGCGGCCTGGCCCGGCACCTGCACGTCGACCAGCTCGCCCTCGACCGAGCCGCCGCTGGCCAACAGAATCCGGCTGACAATGGCGGAGGCCACCGGGGCGGCGCAGAAGTCGGCGCCGCGCTCGAAGCGGTGGCTGGCGTCGGTGTGCAGTCCGTGGCGGCGGGCGGTGCGGCGAACCGCCACCGGGTCGAACCACGCAGCCTCGACCAGCACGTTCCTTGTCTCCGCTGTAATCATCGAATCCCAGCCGCCCATCACCCCGGCCAGAGCCAGCGCCTTCGAGTGGTCGGCGACCACCAGGTCCTCGGGGTCGAGCGTGCGCTCGACGCCGTCGAGGGTCTTGAGCTTCTCGCCCTTCCGGGCGCGGCGGACGACGATGCCGCCGTCCAGCTTGTCCAGGTCGAAGACGTGCGTCGGCTGGCCCATGGCGAGCCAGCAGAAGTTGGTGGCGTCGACGGCGTTCGAGATGCACTTCTGCTCCAGCAGCGCAAAGTACGTCGCCACCTCCGCGCCCTCAAACCAGTCGCGCGAGCCGGCAATCGTGACGCCGCGCAGCACGCGGGCGGTGAAACGGCCACAGGCATCCTCGGATTCAATGCGCACCGGAAATGGCTTCGCCGCGGGCCGCGCCGCCGGAAGCTCCCATTCGAGCGAGGGCAGCGAGAGCCCGTAGATGGCCGCCGCCTCGCGCGCCACGCCGTAGTGGTTCATCGCGTCGACGCGGTTGGTGGTGATGTCCATCTCGAAGAGCGAGCCATTGCCGTCGCCTAGGTCAAATATGCCCTCGACGGCAATGCCGCGCAGGGTCAGGTCTTCGGCGAGTTGCGCATCGTCCACCGGCAGTCCCGGCAAGTATGCTCTAAGCCATTTTGTCAGTATTTTCATCGCTACTCTGTCTTCTCTTTCATCAAACTTTTCTGACTCTCCTCCACCGAGGTACTCACTTCATGTGCATTGCGCATAATACGCAACAATCGCGAACCATGTCTGCGAACCAATGGTGCTAACGAATAGCCAATCGATGCCATCCAAATCCCCACAAAAATCAGCTGCACACCGCAGAAGGGATATAGC
>JBAVMZ010000241.1:0-8632 GCA_049690595.1 Occallatibacter sp.
GCGCCGCCCGCTCGCCCGCCGCCGCCCGCCGCGCCTCGGCCTCGCGCTTCAGCACGCGCCGGTTGAACTCGTGGATGACCCGCGCCACGTAGGCCCGGGTCTCGGCGTAGGGTGGAATCCCCTGGTATCGATCGACCGCAGCCGGTCCCGCGTTGTAGGCGGCCAGCGCCAGCGCCAGGTTTTCGTGGTAGCGACCGAGCAGCGTGTCCAGGTAGGCTGACCCGCCCTCGACATTCTCTTCCGGCGCCGTGCGGTCCTTCACGCCAAGCTCGGCGGCCGTCGCGGGCATCAGTTGCATCAGCCCCACGGCCCCGGCCCGGCTGCGCGCCCGCGCATTGCCCCCGCTCTCTGCCTTCACCAGGCTGGCCAGCAGGTCCACGTCCAGGTGATGGCCGCGGCCGGCGCGGGTCAGCATCTCGCGCAGGTCGGTCTCGGTCAGTTGCGCTTCGCCGGCACTGGGGTGCGCGGGGCGCGGGGGCTCCGCTGCCTGGGCGTCGGTTGCGGCGGGAGGCGGATCCGGAACCGTCTCCACCCCGCCGATCTCGCCAGCGGCCATCTCGATGTAGTTGTCTTCTCCGTGGCTCAGGAAGAGGCGGACGCGCCCGTCGGTTTCGGTGTGGTGGTCGCAGCGCAGCTCGAAGCCGTTGCGCAGGGTTACGCGCTCGGCTGCCCAGACAGGCATCGCCAGCGCCGCAGCCACCGCCAAAAAGACGAGACGAGTTTCTCGCATCCACGCTCCACCGGGCACATACGCCCAACCGCCCGCCGCTCCGGGGCGGCGGGACTCTCGAACCAAGGCAGCAAGTGCCGAAATGCCCAGGTCTGAGAAGCCGCTCCGGGAGTGAAATCGTACTAAGAACTTTCCCGCAGGGGCTAAAACCCAGCTGATTCTATGGGCCTTAGCGGCACGGCTGAAGCCGTGCCCTTTCAAAACGAGGGTCGCACGGGTTTTTCCGCAGCCTCTGAAGTCGTGCCCTGACGCTTCTTGCCACACCGCTCTTGCCACAACGGCCTTGCCACAGCGCTGAAGCACATGTTTGCGCACAACGCCTGAAGAAACGACGTCTCGAAAGGGTATTCCGCTCGCCGGCGGCTCAGGCGCGCAGCCGGCTCAGCAGGTCCTGCGGGTGCACCGGCTTGGCCAGGATTTCGAACTCGTACCCGCGCGCCCGCGCCTTCTCCAGCAGGTCCGCGGTGGCCGCCTGTCCGGAAAAGAGCAGGATCTTGATGCCCGGCAGCATGGCGCGAATCTGGATGGCCGCGTCGATCCCGTTCAGATCGGCCATAATCACGTCCGAGATCAGCATCTCCGGCGCAAAGCTCTGAGCCGCCTCCAGCGCTTTCTCGCCGGAATAGACGGCGCGCGCCTCAAAGCCGCTCTGGTTCAGAATCATCGCCAGCGTGTCGGCGATGACGCGCTCATCGTCGGCAACCAGCACTCTCGGTTTCGCTTTCTCCTGCGCCATACTGTTCCAGACGGTGAACCGTGCCGCCGAGACGACACTGCCGGGGAAAAATCAGATTCGCCGGCCCCGTGCCCCGGCACTTACAGGCGGTGGTTAGAATCCAATCGGTTAAAAGCCATCCCTCGGGGGCTAGAGCCCATTTGATTCTGTGGCACTTACGGCACGACTAAAGTCGTGCCCTTTCAAAACCTGACTTTCTCCGCAGACTGCCAAGCGCGGCTGGCGCGGCCATCTCTCTCGATGATACGCTCGCCCTGAGTGCTTCGGCTCTTCGCTGGCGGCGTCCGGCCGGCTATTTGCATTGGTGTGTTCATCGGCTTCTAACCGGCCCGTCCTACACTGGAGGGTTCCCTCGCCCATTGGCCGCGGCTCTGCCCGCACCGCGGCCTCATTTGGAGATTCATCGATGCAGGAAGCGGTTCTCACTCCCCAGGTCCCAACCGACGCGGTCGAGCCCATCATCCGCGCCGAGAAGATCGAGAAGTACTACGCCCAGCCAAACCAGAGCCACATCCTGGTCATCTCCGCCACCGACCTCTCGATCGTCCCCGGCGAGATCGTCGCCCTGCTCGGCCCGTCCGGCTCGGGCAAGTCCACCATACTGCGCATGTTGACCGGCCTGTCCACGCCGTCCGCGGGCCAGGTCTACTGGCACAACAAGCCGGTGGCCGAGGCCGAGATCAACGTCTCCATCGTCTTCCAGTCTTTCGCGCTCTTTCCCTGGCTGACGGTGCAGGAGAATGTCGAAGCCCCGCTCCAGGCCCGAGGCGTGCCAGCCGAAGAACGGCGCAAGCGCTCTCTGAAGATGCTCGACACGGTCGGCCTGGACGGATTCGAATCCGCCTATCCCAAGGAGTTGTCGGGCGGCATGAAGCAGCGCGTCGGCTTTGCCCGCGCGCTTGTCGTCGAGCCCGAGGTGCTCTTCATGGACGAGCCCTTCTCCGCTCTCGACGTGCTCACCGCCGAGAACCTCCGCTCGGAACTGCTCGAGCTGTGGAACAACAAGACCATGCCCACCAAGGCGGTCTTCCTGGTGACCCACAACATCGAGGAAGCGGTGCTTCTGGCCGACCGCATCATCGTGCTGGGGCGCAATCCGGGCCACATCCGCACCGACTTCCGGGTGCAGCTCCCCCAGCCGCGCGATCGCAAATCCGAGCCCTTCACCCAACTGGTGGACTACATCTACAAAGTGCTGACGCGACCGGACGTGCCCGCGGAAGTTCCAGACCAGACGACGCACCAGCACCCGCGCGACCAGCGCCAGTTGCACTACCAGATGCTGCCCCACGCGCGGCCCGGCGGCATGGCCGGGCTGCTGGAACTGCTGCTCGACAAGGGCGGGCGCGACGACATCTACCGGCTGGCCGACGACCTCGCGTTTGAGATCGACGACCTGCTGCCGATCGTCGACGCCGCGCAGTTGCTCGGTTTCCTCACCATCGAGGAAGGCGACGCCGCCATCACCCCAGCCGGCACGGAGTTCGCCAACTCCGAGATCCTGCGCCAGAAGGAGCTGTTCCGCACCGCGGCTCTGGCCAACATCCTTCTGCTGCGGCAGATTCGCAGGGCTCTCGAGACCAAGAGCGACCACACCATCCCCGAGGACTTCTTCCTCGACCTGCTCGACGAGCAGTTCAGCGAGGAGGAGTGCCTGCGCCAGATGGAGACGGCGGTCGCCTGGGGCCGTTATGCCGAGCTCTTCGACTTCGACTCCGCGCGGCGCCGCTTCGTTCTGCCCGACGGCCAGGAGGAAGAAGCCGCGGTGGCCAGCGAGGGCGCCCGGTGAAGATCCAGAACACGCTCGCGCGGGTCCCGGTCGCCACGCGCACCTGGCCCATCCTGATCGACCTGACCGTCATCCTGTGCGGTCTGGCGTTCTTCTTCGCCATGGTGCGGCTTGGCAGTTACTGGATGGGCGGCCCCACCCCGGCCGTGCCCATCTCCCACTCGATCCGCGCCCTGCCTCTCTACGCCTTCTACTCCATCGTCCGCGTCACGATTGCTTACCTCTTCTCGCTGGTCTTCGCCGTCGGCTACGGCTACATCGCGGCCTATAACCGGCGCGTCGAGGCCTGGCTGATCGCCGTGCTCGACATCCTGCAGTCCATTCCCGTGCTCAGCTTTCTGCCCGGCGTCATGCTGGCCATGATGGCGCTGATCCCCGGCCATCAGCTCGGCATCGAGCTCGGCTCCATCCTGTTGATCTTCACCGGCCAGGTCTGGAACATGGCCTTCAGCTTCTACTCCTCGCTCAAATCCATCCCCCGCGAGATGATCGAAGCCACGCGCGTCTACCGCTACTCCGCCTGGCAGCGCTTCTGGCAGCTCGAAATGCCCTTCGCCGCCATCGGGCTGATCTGGAACTCCATCATGTCCGTCGCCGGGGGATGGTTCTTCCTCATCACCTGCGAGATGTTCGTCCTCGGCAATCGCGACTTCCGGCTGCCTGGCCTGGGCAGCTACCTGCAGACCGCCGCCTCCGCCTCGCCGGTCGACACCCACGCCCTGATCTGGGGGCTCGCCGTCCTCATCCTCATCATCGTCGCCACCGACCAGCTCATCTGGCGGCCGCTCATTGCCTGGAGCGACAAATTCAAGTTCGAGCAGGTGGAGTCGGCTTCGCGCGTCACCTCGCCCATCCTCACCCTGCTGCAGAAGCCCAGCGCTCTCACCCGCCTGCCTGCGCGGGTCTGGGACGCCGCCGAAGAGCGAATCTTCGCTCGCATGGCCCGCTCCCGCGAGTGCCGTGTCATCCGGCCGGTCGATGAGGACACGCCCCATGGCGGCCGCCTGCTCTCCATCGCACTCGGGGCGATGGCCGGCAGCGCCATCCTCTGGGGAGCCTTCCACGCCGCGCTCATGCTGCGCGGCATCGGCTGGCCCGAGATCCGGCTGCTGCTGCTGGGCGCCGGCGCCACCTACCTGCGCGTCAATGCTTCGCTCGTCATCGCCGCCCTCTGGACCATCCCCGTCGGCGTCGCCATCGGCTCCAACCCCGGCCTGGCCCGCGTACTGCAGCCCATCACACAGATCGTCGCCTCGGTCCCGGCCACCGCGCTCTTCCCCGTGATGCTGCTCGGCCTGATCCGCATGGGCGGCGGGCTGGGCGTGGGGTCGATTGCGCTGATGCTGCTGGGCACGCAGTGGTACATCCTCTTCAACGTCATCGCCGGCGCGATGGCCATCCCCTCCGACCTAAAAGAGGCCGCCACGGTCTACCGCTTCACGCTCTGGCAGCGCTGGACCAGGCTCATTCTGCCCGGCATCTTCCCGTACCTCATCACCGGGATGATCACGGCCTCCGGCGGGGCGTGGAACGCCTCCATCGTGGCCGAGTACTTCCACATCGGCGATAAGACGCTGCAGACTCTCGGCCTGGGCGCGCAGATTGCCGCCGCCACCGACCACGAGGGCAACTTCGCCGTGCTTCTGCTGGCCACGGTGCTGATGGCTACCATGGTCGTCTCGATGAACCGCGCGGTCTGGCGCAGGCTCTACCGGCTGGCGGAAACGCGGTATAAGCTCGAGGGCTAAGACCATTGGAGGAACGCATGATTCGCGTCGGCATGATCGGTTTCGGGCTGGCGGGCCGCGTCTTCCATGCTCCGCTGATCTCCTCGGTCGAGGGGCTGGAACTGGCCGCCGTCCTCGAGCGCTCGACGGAGCTTGCCGCCGAGCGCTACCCCGGTATCCGGGTCCACCGCACGCTCGACTCGCTGCTGGCCGATGACTCGCTCCAGCTCATCGTGGTGGCCAGCCCGACCGGAAGCCATTTCGAGGTCGCCCGCACGGTTCTCGCCGCAGGCCGTCACGCGGTGGTGGACAAGCCGCTCTGCCCGAACTCGGCCCAGATTGCCGAGCTGGCCGCCCTGGCCGATGCCCGCGGTCTCCTCCTTGTCCCGTTTCATAACCGCTTGTGGGACTCCGACTTCCGGACAATTCAGAAGGTTTTGCGTGAAGGTTCCCTAGGCCAGGTTGTCCATCTTCAGTCTGTCTTTGACCGCTGGAGCCCCGGCACCACCCGCCGCCCGTGGAAGGACTCCGCGGAAGAGGGCGGCGGACTGCTGCACGACCTGGGCACGCACCTCGTCTACCAGGCGCTGGCGCTCTTCGGCCTGCCCGAGGGCGTCTCGGCCGAGGTTCTGCGCGAGCGGCCCGGCGAGGGCGCCAACGACAGCTTCACCCTCCGCCTGCGCTACCCCGGCCTGCTGGTGACGCTGGCCGCCAACAACCTCTCCGCGCTCTGCCGCCCACGCTTCCACTTGCGCGGCACCCGCGGCAACTACTGGAAACAGGGCGTCGACCCGCAGGAGTCCGCACTGGGCAAGCTCACCCGCATCGACGACCCGGCCTGGGGCCGCGAGCCGGCCGCCGCGTGGGGCACGCTGGCCGTCGACGCCGAGGGCGCGCTCGTCACGCGTCCCGTCGAGCCCATCCCCGGAGACTACCGGCTCTTCTACCAGGGCATCCGCGACGCCATGCTCGGCGACTCGGCCCCTCCTGCCACCGCCGAGGACGCCTGGCGCGCAGCCCGCCTGCTCGAATGGGCGCAGCAGAGTTCGGCCGAGCGGCGCGAGATTGCCTGCGCCGGGAGCGCGGCTTCTTAGAGCATTTTCCACAGAATTGAGCATTCGCTGTGTTTCCAATGCGTCTGTGCCCACTTGGAATCACAATGCATGGTTCAGGAGGCAAACGCTACATGCCGATTCCCGTTCGCTGATCCTTTCGCAACAGAGTGAAAAGGGCCCAAACGATGCTGAAACGCCGTCCCTACGGGACTCCGGGGTGGTTGTTGGCTACGCCCACCCCACGCTGAAGCGCGGGGCTAACCAACGCTGCGCCTACGGCGCGGGCGATTTGCGGCTCAAGGCAAAACGGGGGCCGGCGCGGGCGGCTTGCGGCTCAAGGCAAAGGGGGGCCGACGCAGTCCCCTTTGATGGGCCGCCAATCTGAAGCCACCTGCTGCCGAAGGATACCTGCTACGCCACCTCGTTTTCCAGGACGCCGATTGGCTCGATCGCGATGCGCACCCTGTCGCCGTGCGCCAGTGTGAAGCTGGGCGGTGGCACAATCCCCGTGCCGGTCATCAGGAAGCATCCGTACTCAAAGGAGTTGTCGCGGTAGAGGTATTCGACCAGGGTGCGCGGGTCGCGCTTCAGCTCGGACAACTCGACCGAACCCGAGAACTCCACCCGTCCGTGGCGCAGGATCTCGATCTCGATCCGGGTCGAGTGCGGCAGCGGCCCGGTCGAGACCAGGATTGCTGGCCCCAGCGCGCAACTGCCGTCGTAGACCTTGGCCTGCGGCAGGTAGAGCGGGTTTTCGCCCTCGATGTCGCGTGAGCTCATGTCGTTGCCGATGGTGTAGCCGGTGATCTTGCCCTTCGGGCTGACGAGCAGGGTCAGTTCCGGCTCGGGGACCGACCAGTGCGCATCGGAGCGAATCCGCACCTTTTCGCCGGTGCCCACTGTCCGGCTGGCCGTGGATTTGAAGAAGAGCTCCGGCCGCTCGGCGGAGTATACCCGGTCGTAGAAGTCGCCGCCGCCGGCCGCCTTGGACTCCTCTACGCGCGCGCCGCGGCTGCGGGTGTAGGTGACGCCCGCGGCCCACACCTCCTGGCGGACGATCGGCTTCAGCAGACGCGCTCCGTGTGAGTCGCGCAACGGCGCGGTGCCTGCAATCGCCTGCTCGAGCCGCCCGGCGAGATCTTCGTTCGTCAGCAGTTCGTCCCAGTCGGCAGTTCCCAGGTGGTAGTACAACCCATCCTCCTCGACAAAACAGCCGGCGTCCGTGCGGAAAAGCCTCATGGCGGGTCTCCTTCTGGTTCCGTTCTGATGGTACAGAATTGCCGCAACAGCGGCCCGAAGAACTCCTTTGACATCGAGCCGGATTTGCGCCATGATAGGCGAAGATTAGGCGAATATATTGCCATGGCAAACGCCCACGCACTCCGTCTTGAGATCGAGCACGCTCTCGAGCGACGCTTTCCCGCCGCGCTCTCGCCGCTTCCGGATACACTCCGCGAGCTGGCCTCGACGGGGATTGCCGCTGTGGACAGGTTGCTGGGCGGCGGCCTGCCGGTGGGGGCCATCAGCGAGATTACGGGTCCGGTTTCCTCGGGCCGAACGTCGCTGGCCCTCTCTTTCCTGGCCCAGCGCACGGCGGAGGCCCGCGTCTGCGCCTGGGTGGACGCCGACGATGCGCTCGATGCCGAATCTGCGGCGGCCAGCGGCGTCTCGCTATGCCGGCTGCTCTGGGTGCGCTGCCGCCGCCAGTCGCAGGCCGCGCCCTGGGACCGCCTGGACCAGGCCCTGCGCGCTACCGATTTGCTCTTGCAGGCCGGCGGCTTCGCGGCCATCGTCCTCGACCTCGCCTCCACCGCCCCCGAGCATGGCTGCCGCATCCCGCTGGCGAGTTGGTTCCGCTTCCGGCAGGCGGCAGGCCGCACCCGCACCTCGCTCGTCGTACTCGGGCAGACGGGCTTCGCCCAGTCCAGCGCGGCCGTGGTGCTGGAGTGCTCGGCGCAAGCTGCATCCGCAGCGCCGGGCACCCTCTGGCAGGGCTTGCGCTACGAACTCCAGCGTGGCCGGCTGCGCTTTCAGCCCGCGTTCGCCAGCCAGCGCAAGCCGCCCGTCTCCGACTGGTCGCCCGCCTGCGCCTGGGCGTGCGACCCAGACCGCACCGCAACCGGAGGAAATCGCGCATGAAAACCGAGCTCTACGCCGCTGTCCACGCCGCCGAATTCCCTGCCCAGGCGCTGCTCCGCATGCGCACGGATATCGCCGCCGAGCCGGCCGCCGTTCTTGACGGCACTCCCCCGCTGGAGACGGTCTGCTCGCTGAACCGCGCCGCGCGGCTGGCCGGGGTGGAGCTGGGCATGACCCGCCTGGAGGCGGAGGCCGTTCCCGGCCTGCGTCTGCTCGTCCGCTGCCTTGAGAGCGAGCGCGGCGCACGCTCGATTCTGCTGGAGGCCGCGGCCCACTTCTCGCCGCGGATCGAGGAGGCCAGCCATGGCTCAGCCTGCATCTGCCTGCTCGACATTGCCGGCACGGAGCGGCTCTTCGGCCCGCCGCAGACCCTGGCCGAGCACCTGCGCGGGGCGCTGGCAGCGGCCGGTTTCCGCGCGTCCATCGCCGTGAGCGCCAGCTTTCATACAGCGCGAC
>JBAVMZ010000242.1:0-11320 GCA_049690595.1 Occallatibacter sp.
GGCCGCGGCCGGGTCGAAGGCGCCGGTGTTCACGTTGCCGGCCTGAAGGCAGAGAATCGTGCACTCGTCCAGATGGGGCAGGGCGTCGGCGCGCATGCGGCCCTGGCCGTCCGCGGGAACCCGGACCACGCGCGCTCGGCCCATGCCGAGCAGACCCAGCGCCTTGAAGACCGAGGCGTGCGCCTCCTCGCCCAGGACGACCGTCAGCGGCGGAGCGCCGAAGAGGCCGTCGGCCTCCACATCCCAGCCGGCGCGGGCCAGCAGCGCATGGCGCGCCGCGGCCAGGGAGGTGAAGTTGGCCATGGTGGCCCCGGTTACCACGGCGCCGCCGGTGCCGGCGGGCAGGCCCAGCATTTCTCTCACCCAGTCGAGCGCGATCTCCTCGATGGTGACCGCGGCCGGCGACTGCACAAAGAAGGCCGCGTTCTGGTCCCAGGTGCTGGCCAGCCACGAGGCCACCAGCGCGGCGGGCAGGCACCCACCGTTGACGAAGCCGAAGTTGCGGCCGGCGGTCTTGGAGACCGTGGCCGGCGCGGCGACGCGGTGCAGCAGATCGAGCACGGACTCGGGGCTCGAAGGCTGCTCCGGCAGTGGTTCGCGCAGGCTCTCGAGCCCGGCGATGGCCTCGGCCGGCGGGGCCACGGGGCGGCTGTCCTCGCCGTCCAGATACTCGATGGCGTCCAGAGCCGCCTGGCGGAGCAGCCCGGCGCGCCGTCCGTTGGGGATCTCCGGGGACAAAAGAGAGGAACAGTGAGTGGGTGAAACAGCCATAACTGAATCGAAGTTTAGCACCGGGGGAAATGCGAAGCTGTGACGGCGCTTGCCCGCCGCTCCCCCCGCGCTGCTACACTCGCCCTTCAGGGGAAATCACCAAGAATCCCCGATAGAAGCGGAGACACCCTATGGCCGAATTCAAGCCCTTTGTTCCCGCCAGCGACACCCGCCCGGAATTCACTCTGCGCGCCGTGCTGCTGGGATCGTTTTTTGGCATCCTCTTTGGCGCCGTCACCGTCTACGTCGGCCTGAAGGCCGGCCTCACCGTGGCCGCCTCCATCCCCATCGCGGTGCTCTCCATCAGCATCCTCCGCGTGCTGGGCAAGGCGTCGATCCTGGAAAACATCATCGTCCAGACCACCGGCAACGCCGGCCAGTCGATCGCTGCGGGCGTCATCTTCACCCTGCCGGCCCTGATCTTCCTCGGTTTCGACCTCGAGTACGCCCGCATCTTCATGCTGGCGCTGATCGGCGGCTTCCTGGGCGTGCTTTTCATGGTGCCGCTGCGCAAGCAACTCATCGTGGACGAGCACGAGAACCTCAAGTTCCCCGAGGGCACCGCCTGCGCCGAGGTGCTCAAAGCGGGCGAGCAGGGCGGCTCCATGGCCAGCCGCGTCTTCTTCGGTCTCGGACTGGGCGCGCTCTACACCTTCTTCCAGAACGAGAACCTTTTCGGCGCCTGGCCCAGCACTCCCGAGTTCCGCCCCGACTTCGGACCGAATCACACGCTCAAGGGCGCTTCCATCAAGGCCGACGCCACCAGCGAATACATGGGCGTGGGCTACATCATCGGCACCAAGACCTCCGGCGTGATGCTGGCTGGCGGCGTGCTCTCCTGGCTGGTGCTGATGCCCCTGATCTACTTCTTCGGCAAGGGGCTGGACCACGCCGTCTATCCCGGCACCGTGCCCATCGCCCAGATGACCCCCAGCGATCTCTGGATCACCTATATCCGCCCCATGGGCGCGGGCGCCGTGGCCGCCGCCGGACTCATCACCCTGCTCAAGACCCTGCCCACCATTTACAAGGCGCTCAAGGCCGGCTTCCAGCAGATCGGCAAAAAGAAACCCGCGGATGCACCCGCGACCCTGCGCACCGAGCGCGATTTCTCGATGGCCACTGCCGTGGTCGGCGCCGGGCTGCTCGTGGTGCTGATGTTCTTCTTCCTCTACTTCAAGCCGGTTCCGGGAGCGAGCCTGGGCGTGCTGGAGAACCTGGCCGCTTCGCTGCTCATCGTCTTCTTCGGATTCCTCTTCGTCACCGTCAGCTCGCGCATCGTCGGCCTCATCGGCAGCTCGGCCAACCCCATCAGCGGCATGACCATCGCCACCCTGATGGCCACTGCGGCCATCTTCCTCGTTGCCGGCTGGACGGCTCCGGCCTTTGGCGCGCTGGCCATCACCATCGGCGGCGTGGTCTGCATCGCGAGCGCCGAGGCCGGCGACACCTCGCAGGACCTGAAGACCGGCTTCCTCATCGGCGCCACCCCCTACTGGCAGCGCTTCGCCTTCCTCATCGGCATCGTCGTCTCCACCGTCGCCATCGGCTTCACCCTCAACATGATGAACAAGAACCTGACGGAGTTCCACGCGGCTCCGCAGGCCTGGGACATGCAGCAGCCGCACGACGGCGTCTCCATCCTCCAGAACTCCACCACCCTTCCCGACCAGTTCCCCGTCATCGCCTCCGACAAGTCCACCGCCATGCACCGCAAGAGCGAGTACGTGGTGCTGAACGCGCTGGGCTCGGCCGAGTTGGCCGACGGCAAGTACCTTTACTCGCCCGCGACGAAGAAGATCGAAGTGCAGTGGATTCCGGGCATCGGCGGCGAGAAGGCTCCCGCGCCGCAGGCCCGCCTCATGGCCACCGTCATCAACGGCATCCTCACGCGCAAGCTGCCCTGGGGACTGGTCCTGCTGGGCGTCTCCATCGTGGTCACCGTCGAACTGCTGGGCATCCGCTCCCTGGCCTTCGCCGTGGGCGCGTATCTGTCGATCGGCACCACCCTGGCCATCTTCTGCGGCGGCGTCATGCGCTGGCTTGTCGATTCGGCCGTCCGCCGCGCCGGTGGCGACCCCGACGCCGAGGGCGACGTCTCCCCCGGCTCGCTCTTCGCCTCCGGCCTGATCGCCGCCGGCGGCATCGCCGGCCTGGTCGGCGTCGCGCTCAAGGGCTATGCCGCCACCATGCACCCCGACAACCCCATCAGCCCCATCCACTTCCAGATCACCCAGAATCCGGCGGTCTCGGTCGCGGCCTACGCGGCACTGGCCTTCTCGCTCTTCTACTTTGCGCGGAAGCCGATGAAGAAGTAACAGTTCCTGTGAACTCCCAGGCCCCGCATCCGGGGTCTGGGAGTCCGCGGCCGGCCCGGACATTCCCGTTTCCGGCGTTCTTCCAGGTCGTGATAGATTAGAGGCGCGAGGTTGCGCGTGAAGCCCAGGAGAACATTCACTGTTCTGATCGAGCAAGACGAGGAGGGCTATCTCGTTGCCACCGTCCCCGCCCTCCGCGGCTGCCACACTCAGGCAAAGAGCCTCGACACGCTGATGAAACGTGTGCGCGAGGCCATCGCCCTGTGTATCGAAGCGGAGAAGGACGTCCCCCCGGCGCTTGAGTTGGTGGGCATTCAGCAAGTCACGGTATGACGCGCCTTCCACGCATCCGGGGAAGAGACCTGATCCGCGCCCTCTCGCGGGCGGGCTTCCATGTGGATCGGAAGCGCGGGAGCCACGTTCTTCTCAAACACGAGGATGGAAGAACGACCGTCGTTCCGGTTCATTCCGGCGAGACGATCGGCCCTGGCTTGCTGCGAGCGATCTTGCGCGATGTGGAGTTATCCGCGGCGGAGCTGGCGGGCTTGCTCTGAGGAAGGTCAAGATAGTCCTGCGTTAAAGCATTTCGGGAATTGCTGTAGCCCGAAAGCATGGGCTCAAGTGGCCTTTTCCCCAAGAAAAGGCCACCTTGCACGCCAATCAAAAAGTCTGCGTAAATTCCCAAAATGCTCTAGCGCCATGGCCCGCTCCCTTCCGGGTCGAAAGGTAACATGGATAATCCCAATTGACCTGGCCGTCTGCGCGGCGCAAGACGCACAAAAGGGCCGCTCCCCGGCGAGGAGAGCGGCCCTTTGTCTTTGCTGCGCGCTGGACTAGTGAGCGACCAGCGGCTTGGTGGAGAGCGAGCCGTCCTTGTAGCCCTTGGCGATCTCTTCGATCGAGACCGGCTTGTAGTCGCCGGCGTGGCCGGCCTGGCCGAACTGCGTCATGCGCAGCGCCACGACCTTCTTCATGGCCTCGCGGGCGGGCTTCAGGTAGTCGCGCGGATCGAACTTCTCCGGCGTCTCGGCGAAGACCTTGCGGATGGCGCCGGTGATGGCCAGACGGTTGTCCGTGTCCACGTTGATCTTGCGCACGCCGTTGCGGATGCCGAGCTGAATCTCCTCGACCGGAACGCCCCAGGTCTCCTTCAGCTTGCCGCCGTACTGGTTGATGATGTCCTGCAGGTCCTTGGGGACCGAGCTGGAGCCGTGCATCACCAGGTGGGTGTTGGGTAGGCGCTTGTGGATGGCGATGAGCACGTCCATCTTGAGCACCGAGCCGTCGGGCTTCTTGGTGAACTTGTAGGCGCCGTGGCTGGTGCCGATGGCGATGGCCAGCGCGTCCACGCCAGTGCGCTCGGCAAACTCGACCGCCTGGTCGGGATCGGTGATGTGCTCCAGGCCCGAACCGCCCGCGCCGTGGCCGTCCTCGACGCCGCCCAGCACGCCGATCTCGCCCTCGACCGTCACGCCGCGCTCGTGCGCGAAGTCGACGACCTTGCGGGTGACTTCGACATTCTCTTCGAAGGTGGCCGGGGTCTTGCCGTCGGCCTTCAGCGACCCATCCATCATCACCGAGGTGTAGCCCAGCTCGATGGCGCTCTTGCAGGTCTCAAAGCTGTTGCCGTGATCCTGGTGCATGGCGATGGGAATCTCGGGGTTGAGCTCGGCCGCCGCCTGGATCAGGCGGAAAAGGTACAGGTCCTCGGCGAACTGGCGTGCGCCGCGGCTGGCCTGCACGATGACCGGGGACTTGGTCTCCTTGGCCGCCATCATGATGGCCTGGATCTGTTCCATATCGTTGACATTGAAAGCGCCGACGCCGTAACCGCCCTTGGCGGCCTCGTCCAGCAACTGCCGCATGGAGACTAGAGGCATAAGAAATTCTCCTTCTTGGGTTGGCCCCGCCGCCGGGGTGGCGTTCCGTAGAGAACGTGAGTAGCGGCCCTTCCAGCGGCAGACACTGCAATCGTGATAATGCTAGCAGAGACGCGCAAGCCCGAAGTGTGTTTTCCGGCACAGGCCGGGCCGCCGGCGCACCACCATGTGGCACCGCTCGACTGGTTGGGCGGGTGGCCCAGCTGCCTTGAGCATTCCATCCCCTCACTAGCCTTGGCTGCCCCAGGTCCCTCGCATTTGGAGACCTGGGAGAGCACTGCCCCATCCCCGGCACGAACAGCGCCAGCCCCACCGCAGGTGGCCCTGCCTTTATACTTGAACTGCTTTTGGAATCAGCGAAACGGCGCGCCAGGCCCCTAGGCCCCAACCGCGCCGGCAGAGGAGATAAACACTTGGCGCAGGCGGAGATCGGCATCATTGGCGGCAGCGGGCTTTATTCCATGCCCGGATTCACCAACGCTCACGAGGTCGAGGTCGAGACGCCCTTCGGCGCGCCCTCGGACGTCTTTGTGCTGGGCGAGCTCGAAGGGCGCAAGGTGGCGTTTCTGGCCCGGCACGGCCGTGGCCACCGCATCCTGCCCTCGGAGCTGAACTTCCGCGCCAACATCTACGCCATGAAATCGCTGGGCGTCGAGCGGATTCTCTCGGTCTCGGCCGTGGGGTCGCTCAAGGAAGAGCACAAGCCCACCGACTTCGTGATCCCAGACCAGTTCATCGACCGCACCTTCCATCGCACCTCGACCTTCTTTGGCGACGGCATCGTGGGCCATATCGCCTTCGGAGACCCGGTCTGCTCGGCCGTCGCCAAGGCCGCGGCCGAGGCCTGCGCCGAGGTGGGCGTGGTGGGCAAGCTGGGCGGCACCTACGTCTGCATGGAGGGCCCGCAGTTCTCCACCAAGGCCGAGTCGAATCTGTATCGCTCCTGGGGCGCGGACGTGATCGGCATGACCAACCTGCAGGAGGCCAAGCTGGCGCGTGAGGCCGAGATCTGCTACTCCACCATCGCCATGATTACCGACTACGACTGCTGGCGCGAGGGCCACGACGCGGTCACCATCGAAGAGGTGATTCGCGTGGTCAACCAGAACGCGGAGAACGCGGCCAGGGTGGTGAAGGCCGCGGTGGCCCGCATCCCGCGCGAGCGCGCCTGCCCGTGCGGCTCGGCCGCCCGCTTCGCCACCATGACGGCCAAGGAAAAGATTCCCGCCGAAACGCGGGCGAAGGTGGAGCTGCTGTTCGGCAAGTACCTGGGATGAATGCTGTCTGGGCGGCAACTGAGACAAAGGTATAATGGTGGTGGCGGAACTCCCTTGCTCCCAAGGACATCACCCGGTGGAGGCTGCGATGAAATCGGATCTGCTATTCGAGGTGGGTTACCACTATAACTTCGACCGCGACCTCTTTGTGAACCGGCGGGTGAAGAAGGCCTTCAGCCTTGAGTTCGTCGACGATTCCTCGGAGGAGGAGATTCGCCAGAGCCTCGAGGAAGCAACGGATGGACATTCCTGGCGGTTCTATTTCCACCACCAGCCTTCGGAGAGCGCTCGTCGTGCCCTCGAAGCCGATTTGGAACTAGAGAGCCGGGAAGCCGCCTGAAGCCATGCCAGAGCGCAAGATCGAAGACCGGTTGCGGGAGGAGTATTTCGATCTCTTGCCGGAGATTCGTCGTGTCTTATGGCAGCTTGAGACGGAGATTCGATTCCGCACGCTTCCAATCCTCCACAGCCTCAGACCGCACGAACAGTTGGTTATCCGATCGCGCATCAAGGACTGTGAGAGCGCGTTGAGACGCATTGTCCGCCAACCGGTCGGCACAACTCCGGGACAAAGAACCGAGGGCGGCGAGTTCGTTTCAGATCGCCCGGAAGAATACAGCATTCGCAACCTTCCCGATCTGGCTGGCGTGCGTGTGCTTGTATTTCCCAACGAGCGGCTGATTGAAGTCGATCGAGTTCTTCGCCCGCATTTTCAGAATTGGACCTGCAAACCGGTCAAGGACGAATCCGGCGCCATACTTGCTCCCAAGTACTTTGGCCATTGTGACGGCGCAAGTGAGAAGATTCTCGGGGAATATCAGATCGCGCCCATGCTTTTAGGCCTCTTTTGGGAGGTGGAACATCCAGCGATGTACAAATTCAGAGCTGTAGCTCGCTTCAAGATGATGAGGGAGCGCCGTGCCAACGTCGAACGGGCCTTGTCGGAGTTTGAGACCGGATTAGAGGGTTTCCTCCGCAACCGTCCGCAGCAGATATCCAGTTTCAAATAGTCGCCGATCATCAACCAAACTCCGAATGCGCCTTTAAGGAAACCACATATGTCCATCACCGTAGTCGGCAGCGTCGCCTTCGACGCCATTGAAACCCCCTCCGGCAAGCGCGATCGCTGCCTGGGCGGGGCCGCAACCTACTTCTCGCTCGCCGCCAGCTTCTTCACCGACGTGCGCGTCATCGCCGTGGTGGGCGAGGACTTCGGGCCTGACGAGCAGGCGGTCTTCGATGCGCGGAAGATCGACACCCGCGGTATCGAGCGCGCCGAGGGCAAGAGCTTTTTCTGGGCCGGCTCCTACATGGAGAACCTGAACGAGGCCAAGACCCGTATTACCGACTTGAATGTCTTTGCCGGCTTCGACCCCAAGATTCCCGCCGAGTACGCCGACTCCGATTTCCTCTTCCTTGCCAACATCGATCCGGTGCTACAGAAGCGCGTGCGCGAGGCCATGCCGGGCGTCAAGCTGGTGGCCGGCGACACCATGAACTACTGGATCAACGGCCATAGCGACGCATTGCTCCAGGTTCTCAAGGGCCTCGACATTCTGCTCATCAACGACACCGAAACCCGCGTGCTGGGCGGCGACCGCAGCCTGGTGAAGGCCGCGCGCGGCGTGCTCGCCCTGGGGCCGAAGGAACTGGTGGTCAAGCACGGCGAGTACGGGGCCACGCTCTTCCAGGTCGACGAGGCCAGTCCGGAGAGCGGCCGGACGCAGTGCTTCCGCGCGCCGGCGATGCCTCTGGAAGAGGTGGTCGATCCGACCGGCGCCGGCGACAGCTTTGCCGGCGGTTTTTTCGGCTACCTGGCCTCGCAGCCCGAGCAGACTCCGGCCGCCTACCGCCGCGCCATGTTCTACGGCTCCGCGCTGGGCTCCTTTGCCTGCGAGCGCTTCGGCACCGAGCGCCTGCAATCGCTCACGCGCGCCGAGATCGACGAGCGCTTCGAGTTCTTCCGCGAGCTGACGCACCTTGACTGAAGCAGCACATCGCCGCACCGAGTACCTGGCCCTGCTGGGGGCGTGTGCGGCGGCCTCGGCAGCGGCCATCCTGTGGAGCTGGCGAACCGGGTCGATGCTCAACTACGGCGACGCGGTGGCGCATCTGCACATCGCGCGCCGGGTCTTCGACTGCCACCAGCCGCGGCTGACGCAGCTGGGCTCGGTGTGGCTGCCGCTGCAGCACATTCTTCTGCTGCCCTTTGTGCAGGTCTACGCGTGGTGGGCATCGGGGTGGGCGGCGGTGGCGCCCTCGGCGGCGGCGTATCTGCTGGCCTGCGCGGGGCTTTGGCGGCTGGCGCGGCGGTGGCTCGGCGTGCCGGCGGCCGCGGTGGCGCTGGCCTTCTTTGCCCTCAATCCCAACCTGCTCTACCTGCAGACCACGGCGATGACCGAGCCGGTCTTTCTGTGCGAGATGGTGTGGGCTGCCGTCTGGCTGGTGGAGTGGCGCGCCAGCCTGGACGAAGAGACGCGCCGCACGGGCAGGCTCACCTGGCGGCTGGCGCTGGTGCTGGTGGCCGCCGTCTACACCCGCTACGACGGCTGGACGATGGCGCTCGTCGCCTGGGTGGCGATGGGCGTGGCCCTGCTCCGCCGCGGCCGGCTGGGCTCGCGCGCATTCTGGCTGGCCAGCGTAGTGGTGGTGGCGGCGCCGGTGGCATGGTTTGTCTATAACCAGGCCGGCTTCGAGGACTGGCTCTACTTTGCCCGCGGGCCGTACTCGGCGGCGGCCATCGAAGCGCGAACCTCGGTGCCGGGCTTTCCGCCGCATCCGGGCTTCCACAATCCCTGGGTGGCGGAGGTCTTTTATCTGAAGGCCGCGCTGCTCGATGCGGCGGCGCTGCGCCGGGGCGCCTGGCTGCTGGCGCTGGCTTTGGCGGGAACCGCCTTCGGCTGGCTGGCGGAGCGGCGGCGGACCTTCGGCTGGGCGCTGCTGCTCTGGTTCCCCGCGCCGTTTTACGCCTACTCGGTCTCCTGGGGTTCCGTGCCCATCTTCCTGCCGGTCTGGTGGCCGCACTCGTGGTACAACCTGCGCTACGGCATGGAGATGCTGCCGGCCTTTGCATTGGGCGCGGGCTTCGCGGCGCGCCTGGTGCTGGGCGCGGTGCGGGAGTTCAAGCCAGCCTGGCAGCGGTACGCGCTGGCGCCGCTGCTGCTCATCGTGGCCGTCAACGCAGCTCGGATGGTGCAGGAGCAGCCGCTGGTCTACGTCGAGGGCACCAAAAACATCGCGGCGCGGCGCGGCTACGACCGCGAGATTCCTGAGGCTTTGCGCCAGGCGCTGGCCGGCCGGCCCGGCGCCACGGTGCTGATGAACACCTCGGTCTTTCCCGAGTTTGTCGCCTCGACAGGAATTCCGCTGCGGCAGACGATTAACGAGAGCGACCTGAAGATTTGGGAGCATGCGCTCGATGCTCCGGCCCAAAGCGCGGCCGTGGTGCTGGCCTTCGACGGCGACGACGTGGACCGTGCAGTCAAGGCGCATCCGGAGGGGCTGGCGGTCGAGCGGCGGTTTACCTCCGCCACCGAGCCGGCGGGGACGCTCTACCTCACCGCCTCAGCCCCGCGGCGGTGATAGCATCGGGCAAGGAAGAGAACCATGACAGCCGGAATGGCATTGCTTACGCAGCCCTTCGACATCGATTTTCTGCACCAGATGGTAGTGACCAATGGCGCGGTTCAGCGACTGCTGGTGGCCTGCATGCTGGGCGCGCTGGTGGGACTGGAGCGCGAGTTCAACCGCAAGGCAGCCGGCGTGCGCACCAATCTGCTCATCTGCATGGGCGCGGCCTTCTTCACGCTTCTCTCCGCCGTTCTTGCCGGTGACGGTGTCGTGGACAAGAGCCGTGTGGCCTCGAACATTGTGCAGGGCATCGGCTTTCTCGGCGCGGGCCTCATCCTGCACAATCGCAGCCGTGTCAGCGGGCTGACCAGCGCGGCCTGCGTCTTTGTGGTGGCCTCCATCGGCATGGCCTGCGGTGCCGGTCTGTTCGGCGCAGCGGTCGCGGCCACCGTCATCGTCGTGGTAGCGCTGCGCGTCGTGGGTTTGCTGGAGCGCGGCGCAAACCTGAAGGCCTACCCGCTCCTCTACGAAACCCGCGGCCGCGACCAGACGGCCATGCTCGAGTCGATCCTCGACGCGATGGACAAGGCCGGCGAGCGGCTGGGCGCCACCGACCGCGACGTCGTCGGCGAGCTGCAGCGCGTTGGCTTCACTCTGACGACGACAAAAAAGAAGCATGACAGCCTGCGCCAACAACTGCTTGCGGAGCCAGCCATTCAAACGCTGAAGACCTTCCGCGACCCGGAGGAAGATTGATTCCCTTTCGAAAGGCCCACGCCTGCGGCAACGACTTTCTGATTGTGACCGAAGAGGAAGCGGGCAGCCGCGACCGCGCCCAACTGGCGCGCTTCCTGTGCGCGCGCAACACCGGCGTCGGCGCAGACGGCGTCGAGTTCTTCCGATGGACCGGCGAGCGCTCGGGCGCAATCCGGCTGTACAACTCCGACGGCTCGGTGGCCGAGATCAGCGGCAACGGCACCCGCTGCGTGGCCGCGTGGATGGCGCTGGAACGCGGCCTCGGGCCGGGCGCCAATCTCGAGATTCTTACCGACGCCGGCCTGCGCACCTGCCGCATCAACGAAGTCCGCCGCGAGGCCGGCTTCGAGGTCGAGATCACGGCCGGAATGGGCGTGCCCGTCTTCGCGCGGCGCACGGTCACCTTGGCCGATGGGCTGGCCGTCGAGGGCGTCGAGGTCTCGACCGGCAATCCGCACTTCGTGATCGTGGTGGACAATCCCGCCTTCACCGTGGCCGGGCAGGGATGGGAGAAGATAGGCGCCGCGATCTGTACCCACCCCGATTTCCCGCGGCAGACGAACGTGGAGTTTCTGCGCATTGTGAGCCCGTCCGAGATCGAGATCCGCATCTTCGAGCGCGGCGCCGGACCCACAACCTCCTCGGGGACCGGAACAAGCGCCACGGCGACCGCGGCTCTGGCCTTCGGCGGCTGCCAGTCGCCGCTGCGCGTGGTGGCTCCGGGCGGCGCACAGACCATTGCATGGAG
>JBAVMZ010000243.1:0-5159 GCA_049690595.1 Occallatibacter sp.
CCGTATCGACCGAGCGCAGCGCATCGGCCGCCTGCGAGGTCAGCAGCAGGTAGAGCGACTCGGGTGTGGTGATGAGGATCTCGGCCGGCGAACGGCGGAAGCGGGCGCGCTCCTTCTGCGGCGTGTCGCCGGTGCGCACGCTGATCGCGGGCTCGTGGAAGGCGACGCCGCGGCGACGCGCCATGTTGGCGATGCCGGCAAGGGGTGAGCGCAGGTTGCGCTCCACGTCCACGGCCAATGCCTTGAGCGGCGAAACGTAGACGATGCGGCAGCCCTTCCGCGGCTCGGTGTTGTGGAGCATCAGCCGGTCCAGGCACCAGAGAAAAGCGGTCAGCGTCTTGCCGGTGCCGGTGGGCGCCAGGATCAGCGCGCTCTCACCGCGCGCGATCACCGGCCAGCCCATCCGCTGCGGCGCGGTCGGCGCGTCGAAGACCGCGCGGAACCACTCGGCGGTGACGGGGTGGAAGCAGTCGAGCGGGTCGGCTCCCTCTGCCGCGATGGTCGGTTCGCGCTGCATGATGCACTCAAGAATACCGCGCTGGGATGGCGAAGAGGAAGCGAAAAACAGGGATTAGGGATTAGGGATTAGGGAACAGGGAACAGGGAACAGGGAACAGGGAACGCGCCTGCAGCTCGCTTGCGGGCCTCCCTCGGGAAAGAGAAAAGCCCCGCGGGGCGAATGGCTTGCCGCGGGGCTCGGCCTCTTTCAGTGCAAGGATAAGCTGTTCACTGTCCACTGACAACTGACCACTGACAACTGACAACTGACCACCGTTCACAGCTTGCCGAAGCGGTAAACAAACCCGCCCTGGAAGCCGAAAGAACTCTGCGTCGAGGAGCCGAAGCCGGTGGCGACAAACTCCGGGGCAAGGCGCAGGCCGATGTTGGGCGCCACGTTGTACTCCACCGGCACGCTGCCGCTGAAGACGAAGGTGGAACTGTCGGCGTAGAGCCCCAGCGTCTTGCCGCCAAAGCCCGACGTGTCGCCGGAGAAGTTGCCCTGCGCGTAGCCAGCCATGGCGCGCACGCCAATGTTGTACTTCGGTTGCAGGTAGAAGCGGTAGGTGGGCCCGCCCATCACCGAGTAGACGCTGATCGCCGGCTTGGTGATGCCGGAGGGGTTCAGTCCCACGTAGGGCGTGCCATAGTAGCCGCGACCGTCCACCGTGATGCCCAGCCGCTCGTCGAAGAAGCGGGTCAACTCCGGATTCCAGGAGTAGAGCGTGACTCGCTGCAGGTTCGGGCCCGGCTTGAAGCGCAGGTAGCCCATGCCCATGAAGGCTTCGTAGAGATGGTCGTAGCTCTCGCGGATGGCCTGGGCGCGGCGCGCTTCTCGGCGGGCGCGAATACGCGCCTGCACGCTGGTCTGTCCCTGGGCCTGGGCGGCGGCTTGCGCCTGAGCCTGGGTCTGGTCCTGGGCCGGAGCCGGGTTGCTGGAGCTGGAATCGTCGGCGAAGGCTGCGGTCGTGGCCGGCAGCGCGAGCGCCAGCAAAAGGGCAATACGGCGGAATGCGAACATCGGTCTTGGGTTTCCTCCACGGGAGTGCGGCAGCGCGCAGCCAGTTTCCGGCGGCGCGGCCCCCACTCAGTATTAAACCACCTTCGGGGCGGTGCCTGCTCGGTTGCCGGATGAGGTTTGGACGCACTCCGCGCGGATTCGCTCTGAGGGATTGCCGTTTTGCCTACTTGATAGCGCCCAGATCGGCTAGCAGTTGGGTCTGGTCGAAGCCCGGGGGCGATCCCTTGGCCGTCAGCCAGTCATGCGCCAGCAGCGTGTGCGCCTCGTCGCAATACTTCTTCCAGAAGGCCACCGTCATGGTCTTCAACTGGCCCCAGGTGACGCAGGTGAATCCGTTTGCATCGTACTTGGGGACGAAGACGCAGTGGCCGCCCCAACTGCCCGGCTTGGCGTTCTTGCCGCCGCGCGGCGCCACGTCCCAGACGTCCTGCGTCTGCGCAGTCACCGGCAGCGCCAGGCCGATGTAGACCCCGCCGAAGATCGCGATCGACTGGCGGATCTCGACCAGGTTCTTGGGTTTCGGATCGGCGAAGGCCAGCAGCGTGTGGCCGGCGAAGCCCTGTTTCCGCCAGTCGTTCAGCACGTCCAGCTCCACTCCGCCGTTGTCGGTCGAGGGATTGCCAGGCACGTAGCCGTCCCACTGCTCGTAATAGCTTTCTACGGTCGGATCGGGAACCGTGGCCTCCGAGCCGGTGTTGGCCGTCCAAATCTGAACGGCGTGGCCGCAACCGGCGATGGTGCAGTCGCCCAGCGTGTCGTTGAGCATCATGCCGAAGCTGGCGATTCCCTTGGTCCAGTCGGCGGCGGGTGGTGGCGGCGGCATCGTCGGGGTCAGGTACTTGGCCAGCATCAGCGTGCGCGTGTCTGTCTTGATGGCCTTGCGGCCCAGTCGCATCCGGGAGTGGTCTGCCATGGGGGAGAGCTCCTTGAGGGGGGATTGCGCCAGAGCCGGCCGGATCCGCGGCGGTTCGCGGCGTGCCTCACACTCTCGCACCTGATTACGCCAATGTAAAGAGGATTCTGCGCTCATTACATTGTGCAGGCGGCCAGGCGTGTCCGTGCTCTAGGATGGAAAGCAGCCGGAGGTGAATGGGATGGTCAAGGCTCTTCTGGGAGTTGTGGTGGGGGTTCTTTTGGTGCCGCTCGTGGTGGTGGGCTGGCTCTGGCTGGGCAAGCCGCCGGTAGCGGTGGCCGACCCGCCCCTGCCGCAGGAGCGGCAGCTGACCGGCGTGCCCCTTCACAAGCGCATCGCCCGCGAGATGCCCAAGTCCGCGCCGCTCAATGCTGACGAGGAGACGCTAGTGGCCGGCGCGCAGATTTACCGCGACCAGTGCGCCGTCTGCCATGGCTTCCACGGCCGTCCGTCGGCCATCGGCGGCCGCATCTTCCCGGATGCTCCGCCGCTCTGGGAGAAGCATCCGCACGGCGACGTGGTGGGCGTCAGCGACGACCCGCCGGGGGAGACCTACTGGAAGGTGGTCAACGGCATCCGCCTCACCGGCATGCCCGCCTACAAGGGCCTGCTGACCGAGGCGCAGATGTGGCAGGTGAGCCTTCTGCTGGCCAATGCCGACAAGCCGCTGCCGCCGGCGGCGGTTGATATTCTGCGCGGAGAGCCCGCGCCTGCGGCTCCGGCGCCCGTGACTCCGGTTCCCGCGGCAAAGAAGAAGCCTGCCACGGCAGGGAAGGAGTGAGCATGGGCAAAGTGCGCGATACGCTTGGCAAGCTACTGGCCATGCTGCTGATGAGCATGGGCGTCTCCAGCCCCGCCAGGAAACCTCGGCCGGCGGCGAAGCCCGCCCCGGGCGTGCAGAATGGCCCGGGCTCCAACCCACGCTGAGGCTTTCGCTATGAAGCTCCTGCACCGCCTGCGCCGCGGCTTCCGCTACCTCTGGGATATCCTCACGCTCTTCAACGGCGTGCAGACAGCGGGCAGCCTGGAGCGCACACAGGGCCGGCGCATCCGCCGGCGCGGCTTGTTCCTCTTCCGCGAAAACAAAGAGAAGTAGCCGGCCCTCTTGCCCGCGTCTTCCGGATTGGTAGAATCCGGTTATGCCGTATACACGCCAGCAAGCGCTCGATGCCTTTCGCTCCCCCGATCTGATCGGCCTCGGCTTCGAGGCCGACGCGGTCCGTCGCCGCCTGCACCCCGAAGGCGTGGTCACCTACATCATCGATCGCAACATCAACTACACCAACTTCTGCACCGAGTACTGCACCTTCTGCGCCTTCTACCGGCCTCTCCCCAAACCCGGAAAGAAAGACGCGCGCTCCGAAGAAGGCTACATCCTCGACTTCGAGACCATCTACGAGAAGATCGCCGAGACGGTGGAGATGGGCGGCACGGGCGTGCTGATGCAGGGCGGCATTCATCCGGATCTCAAGATCGACTGGTTCGAGCGGCTGTTCAGCGGCATCAAGCAGCGCTTCCCCCAGGTCTGGCTGCATTGCCTCACCGCCTCGGAGATTCTGGCCATCGCGCAGTACTCCTCGCTCGACCTGCGCACCACCATCGTCCGCCTGCGCGACGCGGGACTCGATTCGATCCCCGGCGGCGGCGCCGAGATCCTCGACGACGACGTGCGCGAGCGGATCGCGCGGCTCAAGTGCCGCACCGCCGACTGGCTGAGCGTGCACCGCACCGCCCACCAGCTCGGGATGCGCACCACGGCCACCATGATGTTCGGCGTAGGCGAAACCTTCGACCAGCGCATCAACCACTTCGAGGTCGTCCGCCAGCTTCAGGAAGAGACCGGCGGCTTCACCGCCTTCATCCCCTGGAGCTTCCAGCCCAAACACACCGCCCTGGGCGGGCGAGGCTGGGACGAGGCCACCAGCGTCGAATACCTGAAGACTCTGGCTATCTCGCGCCTCTATCTCGATAACATCGAGAACGTGCAGGCAAGCTGGGTCACGCAGGGCTTGAAAGTCCTCGAGTTAGGCCTCCACTTCGGCGGCAACGACGTAGGCTCGGTCATGCTCGAAGAGAACGTGGTGAAAGCCGCGGGCACCAGCAACTGCACCACGGAGGAAGAACTGCGCCGCATCATCCGCGACGCCGGCTTCAAGCCCGTCCAGCGCGACACGCTCTACCGGACGATGTTCTTGAACTGAGCGGAGCAAGGAGCAATGCTCTAAAATCCGCCCGTCGTTGAATGGATTTCCTGCAGGAGACCTCTGACTTCAATTAAGACTCCCAAAGCTCCGTCTTCGTCTGTTGGCCTCTCATGCAGGACGAGATCGGCCTTCTTGGCGGTATCTTTAGCCTGCCTCAGAGTTGAATCGTCGAGAATTCTCCATTTTTTTGCATCTGCAATGAGATCTTGAAAAGTAATGTAATTGCCGTCGGCCTGTCGACCAAGCCTTTCCTTAATTGATTGTTCGAGGGCAGCACGGCTCATCGCGGCAGAAGCTTGGAATAGGCCGAAATAGTATGTTCGCGCGGCTTCACGGATATAGATGGCTGTCTGGACCGATGGAGTGTGCACAGCCTTCAGCTTGGACAAGAGAATTAATCGCTTTGCCATTGCAGGGACATTTTCCGGCTCTTGGCGAGAATCTGGCAGACCCCCTGATTTTACTGGGCTTTCATGGGGTGGGGATTCCGGCACCGTGTTCAGTTGAATGCGGCTGAATTGCT
>JBAVMZ010000244.1:0-1561 GCA_049690595.1 Occallatibacter sp.
AGCGCAGGCCGTCGGCGGGAGAGCGCAGGCGGGCGACGAGGGCGGCGAGCGCATCCGCAGTCGCCGGAGCCATCGGGATGCCGAGGAAGAGCCTCATGGCGGGAAATCCCTCCCTGGATCAGGCGCCTGTGAGGCGGTTGGTGGAGATGGCGGCCAGCGGCCACAGCTCCAGCTCCGAGCCTGCCTTCCCCGCAATGGCGACTTCGAGCTCCGTTTCGCCTGAACGGAGGCCGTAGACGCGGCTGGTAAGGGCCTCGCGCCCGCCCACGAAGGACTCTATCACGGAGCCGTCGAGGAAGAGACGCAGGCTTGGCCGCGGCCAGGGGAGATTCGGCAGCGGGAAGCTCTTCTCACCGCTGCGGATCTGGTTGCCGGCAACGTCGATCACGAGTCGCCAGGCCGCCGCGCCGCCTGAGCGCAGCGTGACCGTTGCCGCGCCGGTCGAGAGGCCGAGGGGCAGGTGGAGTTCGAGGCGCAGGGTGTCGAGTTTGCGGCGGATGGGCGCGCCCGGCGTGAGTTTGATGCTCTCGCGCTCGCCGCGCAACTGCTCGAGCTCGCGCGCTGGGGCGACTTCAAGCTGGCCCTGCGCGCCGATGGCGAGCACGCGCGGAAGCGACATGGCCCCGGCCCAGCCGGCGCGGGAGAACTCGGCCTCGGGGCGCGACTCCTGAATCCATCCCCAGAGGATGCGGCGGCCGCCGGGAGCAAGGAAGCTCTTGGGCGCGTAGAAGGCGCCGTGGTCGACCAGGCCCTGGCGCGCGGCGGTGAAGCGGTGGGTCGCGCGGTCGTAGTCGCCGGTCTCCCAGAAGACCTTGCCTTCGGAAGAGTGGATGAGGCAGTGGCGGCCGTTGACGGCAAAGAAATCCGGACACTCCCACATCTCGCCGGTCTGGTTGGGGTCGGGCGACTGGAGGCCGTTGGGTTTGCCCTCGGCCAGCGGGTGCAGATACTCCCAGTGGCGCAGGTCCTGGGAGCGGTAAAGCAGCGCGCGGCCGCCCTTACCGCGCTCGCCGGAGCCGACCGCGAGGTACCAGCCGTCCTCTTCGCGCCAGGGGCAGGGGTCGCGGAAGCCGGTCACGGCCATGCCCGGCGGCGGGACGGCGATGACGGGCTCGGGGAGCTTGTTCCAGTGCTCCAGGGTGTCGTCGGCCGCGGTGGCCAGAAGCTGGGTCTCGCGGTACTTGTCGCCGCCGTCGCGGATGGTGACCTGGTCAGGCGGGGCAAGGGCGATGCCGGTGTAGAGGAGCGTGGGCGCGCCGTGGAAGACGACGGCGGAGCCGGAGAAGCAGCCGGCCGAGTCCGGTCCGCCGGGCGTGGGGGCGAGCGCGATGGGCCGGTGGCGCCAGTGGACCATGTCGGGGCTCGTGGCGTGGCCCCAATGCATATCGCCCCAGACGGCGGCGCCGGGGTTGAGCTGGTAGAAGAGGTGGTACTGACCCCGCCACCAGATGGGGCCGTTGGGGTCGTTCATCCAGTTGTGCGGGGCGAGCAGGTGGTATTCGGGGCGGTCGGGGTCGTGTGCCGGGTCGGCGGCGGCGGCGCGCAGACGGCGGGGCAGCAG
>JBAVMZ010000245.1:0-9220 GCA_049690595.1 Occallatibacter sp.
CTGAAATCCTCCGGGCTCGCCGGCTCGCGCTCCGGGGCGTGGACGATCATAGGCGCCAAGTCGGCGCCGAAATCGTTGAGGAAGTACTGAAAGACTTTCATCTTCCGCAACGACTCGCGTTCGTCGCCGAACTCGCCCAGCGGCGCCTGAAAGTCGTAGGACCGGATGGGCAGGTCGTTCGGATACCCCGTCGCCTGCGACTCCTGCAGGGTGGTCAGCCTGCCCGGCGGATTCTCGCCTCCCTGGAACATATACGTCCCGTAGAGATTCACGCCGGAGCCAAGCATGACGGGAAACATCGCGGCAATGTCGTCTGGATGGACAACCGGACGGCGATGGTAGGTGTCCTCAATGCCGCCTCCGATTTCGGCGGTAAGATACGGCACCGGCGCCTGCGCCGATCGATCAGCACCAGCGACGGCGCCTCCGCCCATCGCGCCCATGTTGGAGGCGACACGGCTGCGAAAGCGGAAGGCGTAGACCTCGCCCGGCGGCAGCTTGCTCAGCGAGGCCTCCCACGGCGCGTCCGGATAGCCCCCGCCATACACCGGAATCACCGCGCGCTCCGGGACCACGGCGTTGTCCCAGCCCGTCACCAGGTAGAGCGGCACATCGAAGCCGCTGGCGATGGCGATCCTCTTCAACTCCAGGATGTGCTCTTCGCCCTGGCCAGGCCCGCGGCTCGAGTACTCGTTCTCCAGTTGAACGCCGATCACCGGGCCGCCGTCCTTCCACATCAGCCCCTTGAGCTGTTCCGCGATCTGCCCGTACCAGGTGCGCACTTGGGCGAGATACACCGGGTCGTTCGAGCGCACCGGCCCTTTCTTCAGCAGCCAGTCCGGCAGGCCGCCATTGCGCACCTCCGCGTGATCCCACGGCCCGATTCGCGCCTGAAGATACATTCCGTGTTTGGCGCAGAGCTGGGCAAAGCGGCGCAGATTCCGCTCACCCGTCCAGTCGAACTCGCCCTCGACCTCCTCGTGGTGGATCCAGATCACATAGCTGGCCACAACCTCCACCCCGGACGCTTTCATCTTGAGCAGTTCCTCTTCCCAGCGCGCCTCCGGGTAGCGCGAAAAGTGAAATTCGCCCATCACCGGCAGCCACGGCTTGCCGTCGCGGACCAGGTAGCGGCTGTTCACTTCCAGCCTGTGACCGGAGGCCGATACTGCCGTGCCTCCCTCGTAAAACGCCGGCCCGGCCTCGCGGTAGGGCTCGCTGGCATCGATGCGGATGGGAGTTTGGACATCCTCAGCGGAAGCGGCGACGCATGGAGTCAGGGCAAAAACCACGGCCACGGCGAACAGGCGTGCGAGCTGGATTCGAAAGGCCATCCCTTTTCTCCCTCCTTGGTCCGCGTCTCACCTCTCGTTGCGCAGTGAGTTGCCGGCAAGAAAGACAACTCTATTCTCTTTGCCCGCGCCGCAAATCCGACCAAAGTCGGAACGGGGCGAAATAGCACGGGGCTGGTATGCACGCGGAGCGGGAGCGGCGGCTGCGGCAATTGCATGAATCCATATGAGTCCATTTGGCGGTCGTTGAGGCCCGTTTCCAGCGCCCCCACGGGGCGCGGAGGTTTTCTTCGCCGAGTCCCCAGGGTTACGCTGCGCTTCACCCTGGGCTATTCTCCGACGGTCCCTCCGGGACCTGAAGCGGTGGCAAGCGAAATGAGGCGGCTTCCTCCGGGACCTGAAGCGGCCGCCGGCGAGATGAAGCGGTTTCCTGCGAAACGAGCGCGAATTTACGCGTTCGATGGACCGGGCTTCGATTTGTACGATTGCGCTGAACTGGCGGCTGGCGGCCGGTCCTTCCTCGAGTCGGCCCAAACCGTCCGCGGGGTATACTGGGCCTTTCCATGAGCAAGCTCCGCACGATTGCCGCCTGGTTGAGTCTTTGCGCCGTCGCGTGCGGCGCCTCCTGGGGGCAGTCTCTCGCCGGCTACACGCGGCGCGTCTGGCAGGGGTTCGAGGGACTGCCCGAGCAGACCGTCCAGTCCTTCGCCCAGACCGCCGACGGCTATCTCTGGATCGGGACCACGGGCGGGCTAGTTCGCTTCGATGGCGATCGTTTCACGCTCTTCGATCGCCAGAACACTCCGGCGCTCAACGAGAACAGCATCTTCTGCCTGATGGTTTCCCGCGACGGCGCGCTGTGGATCGGCACCGAAGGCGGCGGAATCGTCCGCTACCGCGACGGCCAATTCCGCTCCTGGACAACCCACGAGGGCCTGAGCAACGACTTTGTCCGCGCCATTTATCAGGACGCTGCGGGAAACATCTGGGCGGGGACCGATAACGGCCTCGTCCAGTTCCGCGGCGACCGCTTCGTGCGCGTTGACGGCACCCCGGCCATTCCCTCCATCTCCGTGCATTCCATTTACCAGGACCGCGCCGGAAGGATCTGGGCCGGCGGCTTCCAACTCATCTGCATCGAAGGCGGAGTGGCAAGAAGATACTCGCTCGGCCCCGAGCTAAGCCAGAACATGATCAAGTCCATCGCTCAGACCGGGGATGGCACGCTCTGGGTTGGCACCGTAGCGGGCTTGAACGCCATGTCTGCTGGCGAGTCGCGTTTTCATCGCGTCGCGGGCATCTCCAGCACCGTGCGGATTCTGCGGCAGGCCTCGGACGGAGTGCTGTGGATCGGCACCATCGGCCAGGGCGTCTTCCAGTGGAACGGCGGCGAGCTCGCGCACATTACCGCCCCCGCGCAACTGCCCTCGAACACGATCCTGAATTTCTTCGAGGACGGGGAGAAGAACTTCTGGATTGGCACCCAGACCGGCATGATTCGCCTTTCGCGCTCGCCGGTCAGCCTGCTTCCCTTTCCCACGCAGAACGATGCCGACTTCGGGACCATCTACCAGGATCGCGACGGCAGCTTCTGGATCGCCTCGGCGCGGCTCTTTCACTTGCGGGAAGGCGTCATTGTTCCCGAAACGCTTCCCGGCTTGCGCGGCGTGCATGTGCGCAACGTCTTTCGCGACCGCGCCGGCGCGCTCTGGGCAGGCACCGACGGCGATGGCCTTTATCGCATCGCCGGGGGCCAGACAACCCACATCGCATCACTGTCCAACAACTACGTGCGCGCCATGGTGCAGGCGGCAGACGGCAGCCTCTGGATCGGCACCGACGGCGGCCTCAACCATATCGACTTCAATGCGGGCCGCATGAGACTCCGCTCCTATTTCGTCTCCGACGGGCTTGCCTACCCAAGCATCCGGGCCTTGCTCGTGGATCGAAGAGGCGATCTGTGGATCGGCACGGAACGCGGCCTCAGTCTCATGCACGGTGGCAAGTTCGTTCCGATCCCCGGCGCCAATCCCCTGGCGCAGTTGAAGATCTGGGCCATGCACGAGGACTCGAGCGGAGGCTTGTGGTTTGGCACGCGCGATAACGGCCTCTACCGTCTGCGCGATGGCCATTGGACGCACTTCACCGTCGACGACGGCCTGGCCAGCAACGCCATCTATCAGATCCTCGAAGACGCCGACGGGCATTTCTGGATGAGCGGACCCAACGGTATCTCGCTGCTCAACCGGCACGACCTGGATGCGCAATCCAGCGTCCCGGTTCGCCACCTTGCCCTGACCTTTCACTCCATCTTCGAAATGGAGGGCAACACCGAGATCTATGGCGGCACGCAGCCGTCCGGGTGCATCGCATCGAGCGGGGACGTCTGGTTTCCGAGCAGTCGGGGAGCCATCCATGTTCTGCCCCTGCAACGCTCGGCGCTGCTGCCTCCTCCGCTTCACTTGCAGGCCGCGCTCGCCGGCGGGCAGCCCTCCGCAGCCACGGACTCCATCGTTCTGGCGCCCGGCAACAGCCGCCTGGAATTCACCTTTGCCCCCATCCGGCTACGCTCGCAGGACGGCCTGCGCTTCCATTACCGCCTCGACGGCTTCGACAAGGACTGGAGCACGCCCACCGCCGCCCGCACCGCCGATTACACCAATCTCCCGCCAGGCACCTATCGATTCCGCGTGCAGGTCTTCGAACTGGGCAATCCGGATTCGGTCACGGAAGCCTCAATGGTGGTGATTCAAAGGCCATACTTCTACCGCACGTGGTGGTTCATCGCCGCATGCCTTCTCGCCATTGCCCTCGCCGTCTTCGCCGCGTACCAATACCGCATCCGCCAGGTGCGCTCCAAGTTCGAAGCCGTGATCGAGGAGCGCACCCGGCTCGCTCGCGAAATGCACGACACTGTCATCCAGGGATGCACCGGGGTCTCCGCGCTCATCGAGGCCCTGTCAATGGAAGGAACCGAGGACAGGGAAGGCATCCTCGCCTTTGCCGGTGCCCAACTGCGCGCCACCATCGACGAAGCCCGCGAAGCTATCTGGAATATCCGCCAGTCCGCCAGCGATGTCGCCGATCTCGGACAGAAGATCGAAAGCATGACAGCGCAACTTAGCCTCGAGTTCGGAACGCCTGTTTCGATTCGCATGGCAGGCGCTCCATTCCCGCTGAGTCATCCGCGGGCTCACGATCTGTTGATGGTTGCACGCGAGGCGGTCTTCAACGCACTGCATCACGGCAATCCCGCTCACGTCGAAGTGACGCTCACCTACGAGGGCAACCGATTGATCCTCGATATTGTCGACGATGGCAGCGGGTTCGACGCCGATTCCACTGAAGCCGGAGGATCGCACCACTTCGGACTGCGCGGCATGAAGGAAAGGATCGAGCGCTCGGGCGGAAGTTTCCTTCTGCGTGCCGCGCCGGGCGAGGGCGTCGAGGTCCAGGTAAGCCTGCCACAGCAATTTCCAAAGTCCAGTTCATCTTAAGCGTGCGGTCTCCCTTTCAATCGCCCACAATTCTCCGGCACGATCGGAGCGGCCGCCTGTCGGGAGTCGGCCTCAAACCGCTGGACCGCGTCCGCCGCAAACGCCAACGCCTAACTTCAAACGACCAGACAAACGCTCGTGCCGGTCGCCGTCAACCCGTTCGCCGCGCCCGCCTGTCCTCAGGAGATTCTCAGCGCCTGTATCAATTCGGCCAGGGCGGCCGGCTGGTTTCTGCGACTCGTGTAATACATGAAGAAGCCCGGAAAGGGCGGGCACCAGTCTTCGAGAACGCGAATCAAACGGCGGTTGGCAACGTGCTCGGCAATCTGGTCTTCAAAGGCGAGCCCTAGGCCAACCCCGTTGAGTGCGGCCTGCACTACCATTCCCGGATCGTCGATGCAGTCTGGATGCGGCCGGCGGTCCGGCCACCGAGGCCCGCAACCACACAGGCCTGCGTTTTGCTCCCAAGGGCGACAAGCTGCTGATCCTCGAGGAAGGCGGTTATCGCCGCGACGCTTCGGCCACCGCGCGCGAGACCTGCTTCCGCACCGGCTACCTGCACAATTCCACGCTCTACACCGATATGTCCCGCGGCAAGCAGAATGCGGGTAACAGCGCCGCCTTTGCGCTGCTCGATGTTCAGTTGCGCAAGCCGGATGCCGCTGCTCCCTGGCACGGGCTGTACCTGGGCGGCTCGGCCATGGCCGCGAACTCCAAGTTCAACGCCTTCGGCCGCCACTAGGAGGCCCGCCTCTACCAGATGGGCACCTTCCGCAACCGTCAAAGCGTTGTTTCGCTGCTCTCCACTTACACCGGGCACAGCAAGCATCTGACGGACGCACTGGTGGCCAAGGGCAAGACCGTCTGGCGCGATGGCGCATCGCTCACCGGCAGCTATAACATTCACCTCGCGCCTGGAAACTACCTCTCGCTCGGCCTGAGCTACATTCACGGGCCCGCCATCACGCCGCGCGTGAATGACACCCTGACCTTTGCCGCCGTATACTCGCTCTTCTTCTAAGGAGGAATCGTCCATGGCTCCCAATGCACGCGCGCAGAAGAATCACGATGAGCTCTTTCCCGGACACGTCTCCACGCTGACGGTCACCGATCCGGAACTGGTCGAAGTCTTTGACAACTTCGCCTTCGACGAGGTGCTGGCGCACGGAAGTCTCTCTCCGCGCACTCGGCTGATGGTGCAACTGGCCTCGATGATCGCCTGTCAGGCCCTGCGCGAGTACCGCGCCATGCTGCGCCCCGCCATCACCGTCGGCGTTACTCCGGTTGAGCTCCGTGAGATCGTCTACCAGGCCGTTCCCTACGTGGGCATGGCCAAGGTCTTCGACTTCCTCCACGCGACCAATGAATTCTTCCAGGAGAACGGAGTGCAGTTGCCGTTGCCGCCGCAATCCATCACCACGCCGGAGACGCGCGCGGAAAAGGGCCTCGCCCTGCAGAAGGAGATTGCCGGCGAGGAGGGCCTCGAACGCATGATTGCCTCCGCTCCCGAGGATCAACTGCACATCCACCGCTTTCTCGCCGCCAACTGCTTCGGCGATCATGTCTCGCGCGCTGGCATTGACCTGGCTACGCGCGAGCTGCTCACCTTCAGCATGTTGATCTCTCTCGGCGGCTGCGACCCGCAGGCGAAGGGCCATGTCGCGGCCAACCTGCGCGTGTGCAACAGCCGCGCGACACTGATCGATGTCGTCACACAATTGCTGCCCTTCATCGGCTATCCGCGCACGCTCAATGCACTGCGCGCCATCGACGAAGTGGTGCCGTCTTCTGCTTCGTAACCTTGCCAGAACCTCACAGGGAGAAATGATGAGCGAACCCATCAAGACCGTTCTTGCCGTCGGCGCAACCGGCAGCGTCGGCCGCTATGTCGTCGAAGAGGGGCTGGCAGAGGGCTACCGTGTGCGGGCCCTGGTGCGCGACGCCTCCAAGGCTCGTCTCCTGCCAGCTGCGGTTGAAATCGCTGTGGGGGACGTGACGCGCCCGGAGACCCTTGCCGCCGCGGTCGAAGGCATTGACGCCGCGGTTTTCACCCGCGGCTCCGATGGCCAGGGAAAGGCCGGTGCGGAAGCAATCGATTACGGCGGCGTACGCAACGTTCTGCTGGCGCTCGGCGCGAAGCAGGTGCGCATCGCTCTCATGACATCCATCGGCGTGACCAATCGCACCGGGTCGTACAATCGCTCAACTGAACGGGCTGGATGTGGATTCAACTGCAACATGAGTATGTGAGCATGTTAGGAGATACCACAGTCCTGGGACATGCTCACTGCCGAAGACGACACGCTCAAAGTCTTTGCCAAGACTTTTCAGCATCAATTCGATTTAGCCGACGCAGGTTTCGACGTTCTCGCGCAGGTAACTCAAGACAAGGCTCTCCGGGGCGGGTAAGAAACGACGGGAAAAGACGGGGCACGGAAAGCCTCCGGGGTGATATGCTTGCATCGCTTCCAAAAGCGATTTACTTGGGAGCACCATCCTAAACCAACGCGTATGAGACTGGCACTCAAAATCGCCGCGTGCTCTTTGCTCGCCGCCCGCCTGTGCGGCCTGGCCGCCCTGCCCGTGGCCAGAGCGCAGGCCGGCCCGGCCTGGGTGGCCAGCTGGGGAGCCTCGCAGCAGATTCCGGAGCCGCAGAACGAGCTGCCTGCCGACGGCTTGCGCGACGCCACCCTGCGCCAGATCGTCCACCTCTCGGCTGGCGGCGCGGGCCTGCGCGTGCATCTCTCGAATGCCTTCGGTGCCGAACCGCTGCGCCTGACCGCGGTGCACGTGGCGCGACCGCTCTCGCCCTCGACGCCCGCCATCGACCCGGCAAGCGACCGCGCGCTCACCTTTGCCGGCCGAGCCGAAGTCACCATCCCGCCGGGCGCCGAGATCGTCTCCGATGCGCTCGGTCTCGCAGTGGCGCCGCTCTCCGACCTCGCGGTCAGCATCCACTTCGATGCGTTGCCTGCGCCCCAGACCGGGCATCCCGGCTCGCGGGCCGCCTCGTACCTCGCGCCCGGCAACCAGGTGAGCGCAGTGGAGCTTGTTGACCCTAAGCGGATCGACCACTGGTACCAGCTCTCGGCCGTCGACGTTGCCGCGGGGAAGCGCGCGGCGGCGGTGGTCGTACTGGGGGACTCGATTACCGACGGACACGGGGCCACCGCCAACGGCAACGACCGCTGGACCGACGTGCTGGCGCGGCGGCTGCAGGCGGAGATGAAGACGCGCCGGATCGGCGTGGTGAACGCGGGGATCGGCGGCAACCACCTGCTAACCGACGGGCTCGGGCCGAACGTGCTGGCCCGCTTCGATCGCGACGTGCTCGCCCCGGCGGGGGTGCGCTGGGTGATCGTCTTTGAAGGAGTGAACGATCTGGGCGGACTGGCGCTTGCGGGCGAGCAGCCGCCTGCCGCGCACGCGGCGCTGGTCGAGCGCGTCATCGCCGCCTACCGGCAAATCGCGGTCCGCGCCCATGCGCACGGGCTGCGCGTCCTGGGCGCCACGATCACGCCCTACACGGGCTCGGAGTACTATCATCCCGGCGCGGCGGAGGAGGCCGACCGGCAGGCCGTGAATGCGTGGATCCGCGGAGCCGGCGACTTCGACGCGGTGCTCGACTTCGACCAGGCTGTGCGCGACCTCGCGCATCCCGAGCGGCTGCTGCCGGCCTACGATTGCGGAGACCACCTGCATCCCTCGCCCACCGGCTACAAGGCCATCGGCGAGTCCGTGCCGCTGGCGCTCTTTGCGCGGTAGGAAGAAACAGCCCAGGAAGCCCATCAAGAGCATTTGGGAGGCGAGAGAGCGAGCGCGGGCGAGGACGCCCGCGCGACAGCCGGCCAGGAGGCCGGCGCTACAGCCCGTTTCACCAGAAAACAGACGCAAAGATGGCACGGGAGTTCCTGGGCGCTCTTTGAGAAAATGCTCTGCCGCTCTACTTCGTTTTCGGCGCCTGGCCGGAAGCCGCCTGCTGGCGCGCCTGCTCCATGTACTGCCTCACCTGGGCGTTGCCGTCGTAGTTGGGGTTGGCCGCCAGCAGCTTCTGCCAGTCGGCAAGCGCGCCGTCGATGTTGCCCTTGGCCTTCCACCGGACCAGGCCGCGATTGAAGAGCGTGTTGGGGTTGGTTGGCGCATAGCCGAGCGCCTTGTCGAACTCGGCCAAGGCCGCGTCGGCCTTGCCCGTGTACCAGTAAGCCGTGCCCAGATCGGTGCGCACCGAGACGTTCGACGGGTTAACCTTGAGCGCGCGCTCGTAGTAGTCGATGGCCACCGGATACTGCTGCGCGTCGTAGTAGATGTTGCCGATGCCGGTCAGCAGGCCGGGCTCGTTCGGGCTGGCCTTGAGCTTCTCAATGAGCGGCGCCGCCTGCGAGTCGGCCATCTGCCTGAGCTGCGCGGGACCGGGCTGCTGCGGGGCGGCGC
>JBAVMZ010000246.1:0-1853 GCA_049690595.1 Occallatibacter sp.
CGCCGGCGTCCCGGGCGCGGCAGCGAGCGGCCCGGCCGCTGCCACGGCGGCGGCAGTAAAGGCTGCATTTTTCATGAATTCACGACGCTCCATTGCGCTCGCCTCCTGGGAAGAGGGGGTTGACGTGCTTGCGCACATTCTTGCACAGGAGCATGTCCATGCGGGGCGGATTTCAACCGGGAAGCTGATCGAGATAGAAGGCAAAGAGCGTCAGCAGCGCCGCCACGGCCACCACGGCCACACGCCGGCGCACCAGAAACTGCCGCCGCGGCGCGCCCAGCCGCGGAACCAGCGGCACGGCAAAGAGCAGCCCGCAACTGAACCCGCCCAGGTGCGCCATGTTGTCGATGTGCACGCCCACCCCCGGCGCCATCGAGGCAAAGCCGATGACCAGGTTGATGGCCGCAAACGTAATCACCGACTTGCGCAGCTTCTTCAGCTCAAGCGGCGGCACCGGCAGCAGAGGCGACTTCAGCAGCACGATCAGCACCCCCGCGATCCCGAAGACCGCACCCGACGCCCCCGCGCCCACCGGGTAGGCCACGCCGCCGGCGCCGTCCGCCAGGGGATAGAACCAGTTCATCATCGTCGAAAGCAGGTTTCCCGCCGCGCCGGTCAGGATGTACGCCGCCAGCAGCCCCGCCGAACCCATCAGCGGCTCGGCCAGCAGACCCAGGTTCCACAGGCACCACATGTTGGTGGCCAGGTGAATGATGCCCACATGCACGAACATGGCGGTCACGATCCGCCACCAGTCGCCGCCGCGCAGCACATAGCCGGCGTGGTCCGCGCCGAAGTGAATCAGTTGCTCCGGGGTGGGACTGATCGGGCTTACATGGCTCGCCACCATGTACAGAAAGACAGCGCAGTTGATGCCGACCAGGATGTACGTAGCCGGGGAGACCTGCCACATCGGGCGCGGACGGCGGGCGGGTGGCGGAATGTACCCCTCGTCCGGCGGAAGCACCTGCGGACCCGGATCGGGGGAATAGCTTCCCATACCACCACTCTACTGCATTTTGCGTTCCAGCCGGTTGGATACCTCAGCTATTGACTCGCCCACCGCTTCGCCGAAAAACAGCTTCCTTTCATTGGATTGCGGGAAGATCGACAGAGTCCCGTCTGTTCTGTTTCACGGCCATTGAATTCATCTCACGATGTGAACCGTTCATCTCGCTGAAATCCCCCGCCGCATTGGTTGTACTCTGGAGATTGGCCGCCGCCCGGCGCATGCAACCCGTGCCCGCCGCGGCCTGAAAACAACCGGCAACACGCCCGTCCCGGGCAATTGAGGAGCACCATCATGGAAGGCGAGAAGCGTATTCGGCGGGCATTGCTCAGCGTCACAGACAAGACCGGGCTGGTCGACTTCGCCCGCGTCCTGGCCAGCTTCGGCGTCGAGCTCGTCTCCACCGGCGGCACCGCCCGCGTCCTGCGCGACGCCGGCCTCGGCGTCGAAGACGTCGGCTCGCTCACCGGCTTCCCGGAGATGCTCGACGGCCGCGTCAAGACGCTGCATCCCAAGGTCCACGGCGGCCTGCTCTTCATCCGCGGCAACCGCGAGCACGAAGCCGCCGTCGCCGCCCACGGCATCGCCCCCATCGACATGGTTGTGGTCAACCTCTACGCCTTCGAGAAGACGGCCAGCCAGCCCGGCGTCCCCTTCGCCCACCTCATCGAGAACATCGACATCGGCGGCCCGTCCATGGTCCGCTCCGCCGCCAAGAACTTCGAGGACGTCTCCATCGTCACCCGCGTCGCCGACTACCCCGCGCTCATCGAAGAGCTGCAACGGACCCGCGGCTGCCTCACGCGCGCCACCCGCTGGCGCCTGGCCAAGCAGGCCTTCGCCC
>JBAVMZ010000247.1:0-2961 GCA_049690595.1 Occallatibacter sp.
AACGAAGACCTGTTCGCGGGGACCCCGGTCTGGGGCGACGCCGGCTATCAGGGACAAACCGAGGCGATCCACGAGGCCGCGCCCAAGGCGCAGGAGATGACCAATCGGCGCGTGAAGACCAAGCAGGGCGTCGATGAAGAGAAGAAGCGCAAGAACCGGACTAAGTCGCGAGTAAGAGCGAAGGTGGAGTGGCCTTTCCGCATCTTGAAGCGCGTCTTCGGTTGTACCAAGGTGCGCTACCGCGGCATCGTGAAGAATCACCACTGGCACCTGGCGGCCTTCGCCCTGGTCAACCTCTACCAACACCGCAAGCGGATGGCCCCGCAGGGGGTGTAGTGTCCGCGGAGGCCGAAAAAGGCCTCCGGCGACGCGAAACAGGGCCGATTAACCCCCTTTTATCAGCTATCTTGCCGCCGGCAGAGAGAAATCCTCCCCGAGAAGCGTCTTCATCGATTCAGAACACAAAAAGCGAGGGCTTGTTCAGAGCTTCCCTAGGTTTCGCGCAAACGCCTGCCCGGCGATCAGCGTGTCGTACGCGCCGATGCTTCCCTCGCCGAGTCGAGCGTATGGTGGATCCGGACGAGCCCCTCACGATGCGACATACCGCTCCTCGGCCGACTTCAGCACTTCTTCCCGGAAATAAGGGCTCAGAAAACCGGGCGTGTTCAAGTCCACCTTGCGCCCAAGAATGGCGGAGAGTTCTTCCTGCATTTCGAAAAACGCGAGCCCCGGCGCGGAGCCAGGCGCGAACTCAACCAGAACATCCACATCGCTTCCGGGGAGAAAATCGTCGCGGAGCACCGAGCCCAAAAGGCTCAGTCTCTTGATGCCGTGCCGCCGGCAGAAGGCCTCGATTTGCTGCTGTGGGACTGCGATCCTTGCGCGGCTGATCGAAGCTCCCCCGGACTCCCACCTTCTATTCCCACCGAATGCGCGGACGCCGATATCCTATCCGCCGCACTTGCCTGAACCCATTTTATTCCCTTGACTGCGGCGAGGCGCTAGAAACCTACACCGTCCAATCCTCCACCTTCAGCCCCTTCACCCGCCCAAACTCCCGCGTATTCGCCGTCACCAGAACCATGTTCTGCGCGAAGGCCTGACCGGCGATCAGCGTGTCGAATTCGCCGATGCGCTCACCCCTGCGCTCCAGTTCCGCGCGGATCTCGCCCGCGGTTCGCGCATCTCGCTCGGTGTATTCCAGAACAGCAATATCGCGGGAAAAGAAAGCCGCCAAAGCGCTTGAATTCCGTGCCACCAACTGGCTCTTGGCAACGCCGTACCAGAGTTCATGAGCGCAAATCGCAGAGGTGGCAATCTGGGCCTTTTGCCTCGCTGCCTGAATCAAACGCGCACGCACCTTGCTCGACGTTCCATTGATCAGCGCGATGCAGACATTCGTATCCAGCAGGTAGCTCACTTGAAGTACTCACGAATAGGAGCCAGGTTCTGCTCACGTCCCTCAGGAAAGAGCGGATCACCCTTGAGCGCGTCAATCCGGGCGAACCACTCCTCAACAGACTCTTCCCGCTGCTCCTCCACCGGCTCCAGCAGCACCCCGGCACCGATGCGGGTCACGCGCACCCGGTCGCCCTCGAAGCGGAACTCCTTCGGCAGGCGCACGGCTTGGCTGCGCCCGTTCCAGAAGAGTCTGGCATCGGCCGTCTTCAACCCATCCTGTGGTTTTGCCTTCATCCTGCCTCCAGAACGGTATCTATCCAAAGTATAGACCGGATCGCGACTCCGCGATCACAGCTCCTCCAGCTTGACCTCGAGATCGGGGGGCGTAGCTGGCCTGCGCATCCGGTTCGACTTGCCGCCCCAGCCCGAGTGCACCGGCCGCATCGCCCTCCCACAGCAGGTGAAAGGCCATCCCGGCCCGGGCCAGCGATGCGGCCTGCCGGATCTCGAAGCGCCCGGAGTAGACCACACGCCAAATTCGATGGTCCCGTCGGACGGCGCGCGTTATCAGACAAACCCGAACCCTCGAAGCCACTCGGAAGCGAAGCGAAGCTGGCGTAGACTGTAGCTGCTCTCGATTCTCCGCGAACCCTCTATGCTCAGGGCCTGCCTCCTCGTCCTCGTCTGTCTCGTGCTGGCTCCCTTCGGAGCCGCTTCCCCGGCTCGCTCGCGGGAAGGGACGAACAAGCACGCTAAAGCCACCAGCGCCCGCCGCCCGTCTGCCGCCCCACATTCCTCCGCGGGGCAGCGCCGGTCGCAGAAATCCGGCGCGGCGCACGCGCCCGCACAGAAATCCACTCACGCCGCGAAGCGGGATTCCCGACGTTCGGCGCACAGCCAGGCCTCCTCCCCGGCCGCGCGCACCAGCCGACCTGCCAGCGTGCGCACCCCTGCCTCCCGCAAGGCCTCGCGGCGCAAGCCCCCGCTGCCGTCCCCCCTGCGCGGCTCTTACAATTCCCTCGTCCGCCAGAACGAGCGCACCGAGGACGACGGCCTGGAGCGAATCGAGAACGAGGACGACCTGGCTGATCGCGTCGACCGCAGGCAACTGGTTGCTATACCGGTGTCGGCCTCGCTCGTGGTCAGCGGCAAGTTGCCCGAAGAGCATCGCTACTGCCGCCCGTGGACGGCGCGGTTTCTTGCCGATCTGGCCCGAGCCCACGAGGTACGCTTCCACCGGCCGGTCGAAGTCAGTTCGGCCGTGCGCACCGTCGAATATCAGAAAGAGCTGATCCGGACCAACGGTAACGCGGCGGCGGCCGAAGGCGAGATCGTCAGCCCCCACCTGACCGGCGCCACCGTCGACCTTGCCAAGCAGGGCCTCACCCGCCAGGAGTTGGGCTGGATGCGCGCCTGGCTGCTGCCGCTCCAGAAGGCCGGGAAGATCGACGTGGAAGAGGAGTTTCATCAGGCCTGCTTCCACATCACGGTCTACCGTAGCTACGTGCCACCCCGGCCGGCGCGCAAGCCGGCTCCGCCGCGCGATGCCCGGCACAAGCC
>JBAVMZ010000248.1:0-2899 GCA_049690595.1 Occallatibacter sp.
GCGCCGCCCCGCTCACTCCGCCCAGCCCGCCAACGGCCGCCGCCGCCAGCCCGGTAAGAAAGCTCTTGCGATTCATTCTTGACGCCCTCGTCCTGACGCGCACCAGTCTATACCGCGCACGCACAACCGCCGCGAGCTTTCTCCTGAGTTCGCCACCGACTTGGCCGGCCTGCTGTGGATGGACCTTTGGGTACCGCACCCTCGCCGCGTTCCGCCTGAACGAACAAGGCGCGCCCGCACCCGCCCCGGAGGGGTCGCTGCGAGATGGGGTCAGTTCACCGCGAGCAGCGCGACCCGCCACACTTCGTTACGTCTCTACATCGACGAAGGTCGAGACCCTTGTCAGCCGCGGAAATAGCTAACTTGCTAACTCGCTATCCCCGCGAAGCGGGGGCTAACTCGCCGCCTTTGTTCCTTACTCCCGTAGCGCGTTCCCGTCTATTCATCTGGAGCAGCCCGACCCGCCACGCCGCGTTTCGGTGAAAAATGACCCCGCGCTCGCCCTCGCACGACTCCGGCGTGCCCCATCCTTGGCGCGTCTCTGTCTTTGCGCCAAGCGTGGGCGGGCATGGACCTCAACCGGTTTTTTGGTTGGGGGACAGATCCCTACCAGCTATGCAGCCACTCCTCGTCCCGCCCGATCCGCACCCGCGTCGCGAAGAGCTCGCTCAGCCTGTCCTCGGTCAGCAGCTCCCCGCGCGGCCCGTCCGCCACAATCCGCCCCGCCCGCATCAGGATTACCCGCTCGATCTCCGGCAGAATGTCGCTCAGGTGGTGGGTCACCAGCACCAGCCCCGTGCCCACGGCCGCCAGCCTCCGCAGCGTTTCGCGCAGGTCGCGCTGCGCCGCCAGGTCCAGCGCGTTCGAGGGCTCGTCCAGCAGCAGTTGCCGCGGCCGGTGCACCAGCGCCCGCGCAATCAGAATCCGCCGCTTCTCCCCGGCGGACATCTCGCCCACCAGTTGCCCGGCCAGGTGAGTCGCCTCCATGCGCTCCAGGGCCTCCCAGGCCCGCTCGCGCATCCCCGTCGTCACTTCCAGGTTCGGCCACAGGGTCGAGGCCGAAAAGAACCCCGCCACGACCGCGTCCAGCCCCGTCGTCACCGCCGTCCGCTCGCCCGGCAACTCGCCGCCCAGCAGACCCGAAGCCACCACCCCAAAATGCCGGCGCAACTCGGTCAGGTCCCAGCGCTCGCGCCCGAAGATCCGCACCTGCATCCCCGGCTTCACGATCGGGTAAACCTGGCAGGTCATGGCCAGGATCAATGTCGATTTCCCGCAGCCGTTCGGCCCCAGGATGGCCACATGCTCGCCTGTGCGGATGCTCAGGTCCACCTCGTGCAGCACCACGCGGTCGCCGCGCGCCACGTTCACCTGCCGCAGTTCGAGGAACTCCTCTTGCCGGTCCACTCCAGCTTCGTTCCTGTCGGTGCCTTTGGATTCCACAGACTCCAGCTTATCCGAAGACCGGATGCCCGGCCGATGCGGCGCCTGGGGAGATCACTCGCACCTCGCGCGGCCGCGTCCGCCGGTCTTGCCCTGGTACATCAACTCGTCGGCTCGCTGTATCAATGCGTCGGCCGTCTCCTCCGGGCGAACAAGCGCGGCGCCCACGGAGATGGAAAGGCCGATGCGCCGCTCGTCGTTGCTGTCGAGCGAGGTCTCTCCCACCAGCATCACGCAGCGTTCGGCCAGCCGGGCAAGGTTCTGTCCCTGGACGCCATGGACGATGGCCACAAACTCGTCGCCGCCCCAGCGCCCCAAGGTATCGGTGGGCCGCAGCGAGCCGGCCAGGGTCTTGCCCACCTCGCGCAGCGCCCGGTCCCCGCAGCTATGGCCGTAGCTGTCGTTGATCCCCTTGAAGTTGTCCAGGTCGATCATCAGCAGGGCGAATGGGTCCCTGTGCACCGCAAACTCGCTGACGGCTGTTCGAGCGGTCATCTCCAGAAAGCGGCGGTTGGGCAGCTGCGTGAGGTGATCGAGGAAGGCGAGCCGCTCCATCGCCTCCGTCCGTCGTTGCACATCGTTCTGAGCCGTCGTGTCGCTGAAGATCTCGATGGCGCCGACGATCGTTCCGTCTTTGCCCAGCAGCGGCTGCACGCGCACATTCACCGGAACCCGCCGCCCCTGCTTGTGGCGCAGGAAGACATCGGCATCGTGGTGTTCCCCGTCGGCAATGCTCGCCGTCAGCGGGCAGCCATCCTGGCAGAGCCGCCGGCCCGTGGAATCCACGTGGCACAGTATGTCGTCCTGGCAGTGCCGCCCCAGCAACTCGTCCTCCCTGTAACCGGTCAGGCGGGTTGCTCCTTCGTTCCAGTACAGAATGCGCCGCTCCCGGTCGACGAAGTAGACTCCGTCGCTCATATGGTCCAGCAGGCTCTTGTAAAACGCCGGGTCGAGCGCCTCCACCGGATTTCCCGGCTCTCCAGTCATCATGCGGATCCTTCCTGAATCACCATACTTCCACTGCCGCTCCATAAAACGCAAAACGATCTCTCCGCTATTCACCCGCAGCCGCGAAGGCGATCGTCGGAGCCGCCTGGTTCGGTCCCCTCGCAACGGTCGCCGGCCCGCGGTGCGCGGGGCCGTGCCTTGCCGCCGCGCCGTCTCTGCCCGCGCCGACCTGCTAGATTAATGGGTTGCAGACCAGGGAAATACCATGAGTGACGTCTCCGAATTGTTCATCCCCTGCGGATTCCGCTTTGCCGCCGGCACCGCCGGGCTGAAGGCGAGCGGCCGGGCCGACTTTGCCCTCATCGTGGCCGACCGGCCGGCCTCCGCCGCCGCCGCCTTCACCGCCAACCGCGTCTACGCCGCGCCCCTCGCCGTCGACAAACAGCACCTGCGCGCCTCCGGCGGACGAGTCCGCGTGGTGGCCATCAACGCCGGCAACGCCAACTGC
>JBAVMZ010000249.1:0-10922 GCA_049690595.1 Occallatibacter sp.
TGAGCCCTTCGGCGCATCCGCCAAACCCATCGCCGAGCCGATTCCAAGCCGTTCCACGGCCCTCCACCCTTGAAACACCACACCGATCACCACAAAATCAACTCGTGTGAGAAATTGCGGTTAGCCCGTACGTCTAAGTCCCACACAATCAACGCGGCTTTAGCCGCCGAGGGAATGAGAAACCGGGCCAAACCGCCAGATTTGAGGTTCTTCCGCAGCCTGTTAAGCCGCAAGTGGCCTGCGTCGGCTCCCCTTTTCCTTGACCGGCAAGTCGCCCGCGCCGTAGGCGCAGCGTTGGTTAGCCCCGCGCTTCAGCGTGGGGTGGGCGCAACCAACAACCCGCCCGGAGTCCCGTAGGGACGGCGCCTCCCGCCGGGCTTCCCATCCTCTCCGCATCGCTTCGCGGAACGGATGGGAAACCACGGACCCAGCTTCCAGCCGGCGAACCCCAGCAGCAACCCTCACTGCACCCGGTACTGCGCCGCCAGCTCGGTGAACTCCTTGACCTGTTCGGCCGCCCACTCGTCGTCGCGGCCCAGCTCGGCGGCCATCAGCCGCGCCACCGGATCGGCCATCTCGATCGCGGCCTCGGCGTTCAAAAGCAGCGCCCGCGTGTGCCGCGAGAGCACGTCTTCGAGCGTCCGCGCCATCTCTTCCCGCACCGCCCACACCACCTCGGCGGCAATGTAGTCGAGCGCCGGGTGCAGTTTCACGGCCAGCTTCGGGTCCTCGGCCAGCTCGCGGATCGCCGCCGCATCCGCGCCGTAAACCTCCAGGCTGCCCAGCGCGTCGGCATTCTCCATGTAGCCGTGGATCTTCAGGTTCTTCGTCGCGCACTCGACATCCGGCAGCTTGCCCAGCGTGATGGCGTGGTCCACAGTGTCCTCGGCCATGTGCCGGTAGGTGGTCCACTTGCCGCCGGTGATGGTCAGCAGCCCCGACGGGTCGACGTGGATCACGTGGTCGCGCGACAGCGCGGAGGTCTTTCCTTCCCCTTTTACCAGCGGCCGCAGGCCCACGAAGACCGCCAGCACGTCCTTGCGGCTCGGCGGACGCACAAAGAACCGCCCCGCCGTCTCCAGCACAAACTCGATCTCTTCTTCCAGCGGCTTCGGCTCCAGGCTGGGCGCGTCCACCGGCGTGTCGGTGGTGCCGGCCACGGCGTGGCCGTGCCAGGGAATCACGAACAGCACGCGTCCGTCGCTGGTCTTGGGCACCATCAGCGCGGTCTCGCCCTTCAGGAACGAGCGGTCGAAGACCAGGTGAATCCCCTGGCTGGTCACCACCAGTGTCTCCGCCTCGGGGTCGGCCATGCGGCGCACGCTGTCGGTAAAGACGCCGGTGGCGTTGACCACCATCTTCGCCTTCAGCTCCAGCTCTTCGCCGGTCTCCTCGTCGCGCGCGGTCACGCCGCAAATGTACCCGTCGGCTCCGCGCATCAGCCCGGTCGCCGGGCAGTAGTTCAGCAGCGTGGCGCCGTGGTCGGCCGCTGTCATCGCCAGGTGGATCAGCAGCCGCGCGTCGTCGAACTGGCCGTCGTAGTAGATGACGCCGCCGCGCAGCTCCTCCGGCTCCAGCGCCGGCAGCCGCTCCAGGGTCTCCTCCTTCGAGAGCAGCCTAGAGGCGCCGAAGCCGTACCTGCCCGCCAGCAGATCGTAGAGCTTCAGGCCGATGCCGTAAAACGGCGCCTCCCACCAGGAGTAGTTGGGGACAACAAAGGCCAGGTCGTGCACCAGGTGAGGAGCGTTCTGCCGCATCAGGCCGCGCTCCTTGAGCGCCGACATCACCAGGGGAATGTTGCCCTGTTCGAGATACCGCACACCGCCGTGCACCAACTTGGTGGAGCGGCTGCTGGTGCCCTTGCCGAAGTCGTTGGCCTCCAGCAGCGCCACGCTCAGTCCGCGCGAGGCCGCATCCACCGCAACGCCCATGCCCGTGGCGCCGCCGCCAATCACCACAATGTCCCACGGCTCGCGCCGGTCGCGGACATTCCGCACCATCACTTCCCTGCGCATTGCTAGCTCCCCATTCCGGCTGTTTCCAGCCTTGTTCCCGGTGATCCTTTCGACCGGCGATTGCATCCCGCAGCCCCGGCCCCCGCCGATGTAAACCTTATCATTTCCAGAACAACCTCAAGCCACTCGAAATCCGCTCCCAAAGCCCCTGAAGCAGCCTGCCGAAAACTCAACCCAATTGCACCAAAAAACTTAACCCAAGTGCACGAAGTGACAGGGCACGACTTCAGAGGCTGCGGAAAAACAAATATATGGCACGAAAAATGTGTCAGGGCACGACTTCAGTCGTGCCGTAAGTGCCATAAAATCAATGGAGCTTTAGCCCCTACGGGGACGTTCTCCACTCCGGTCGACACTCGATCTGAGTCCTCCCCCAGCCCGTAAAACCGCTCGTTGTCAGACTTCATCCTTCCCCGGTCCGTACCGGGAGCCCTACTCCGTCCACCCCTTCGACCGTTCCACCGCGCGGCTCCACAACGCCCGCCGCTCCGCCCGCTCGCCCGCTTCCATCCGCGGCTCGAAACGCGTATCGCCCTGCCGGCTGGCCTTCAACTCCCCGGGCGAGCCCCAGTAGCCCACGGCGAGCCCGGCCAGGTACGCCGCGCCCAGCGCCGTCGTCTCCGTCACCCGCGGCCGCACCACCGGCACCCCCAACACATCGGCCTGGAACTGCATCAGCAGGTCGTTCACCGCCGCTCCGCCGTCCACGCGCAGCGCGCCCAGCGGCATCCCGGTCTCCGAGTGCACGGCCTCCAGCACGTCGGCCACCTGAAAGGCGATGCACTCGAGAGCCGCCCGCGCAATGTGTCCCGGCGACGTTCCGCGCCGCAGCCCAATCAGCAATCCGGCAGCATGCGGGTCCCAGTGCGGCGCGCCCAGACCCACAAAGGCCGGCACCAGCACCACTCCGCCCGAGTCCTCCACGCTGCCCGCGAGCGCCTCCACCTCGGCCGACGAGCCGATCAGCTTCAGATTGTCCCGCAGCCACTGCACCACCGCGCCGCCAATGAAGATGCTCCCTTCCAGCGCGTACTCCAGCCGCCGCCCGGCGCTGGCCGCCAGCGTGGTAATCAGCCGATGCCGCGACCGAACAAACTCCGTGCCCACGTTCTGCAGCAGGAAGCACCCCGTGCCGTAAGTGTTCTTGGCCTCGCCCGCCTGCCAGCAGAGCTGTCCGAAAAGCGCCGCCTGCTGGTCGCCGGCGATGCCCGCGATCGGGATGCCGCCCAGCCCCAGCGTCGTCGTCACCTCGCCCACTTCCTCGCTCGACCACTTCACCTCGGGCAGCATCGACGCGGGAATGCGGAAGAGCCTGAGGAGCTCCTCGTCCCACTCGCCCTTCACGATGTTGTAGAGCAGCGTCCGCGAGGCGTTGGTCACGTCGGTCACGTGCCGCGAGCCGCTGGTCAGGTGCCACACCAGCCAGCTATCCACCGTGCCAAAAGCCAGCTCGCCGCGATCGGCCCGCGCCCGCGCGCCAGCCACGTTGTCCAGAATCCACGCCACCTTGGTCGCCGAAAAGTACGGGTCCAGCACCAGGCCGGTCAGCGCCGAGACAGCCTCCTGCGCCCCAGTCTCCTTGAGCGCCTCGCAGACGCCGGCAGTCCGCCGGTCCTGCCACACGATCGCAGGATGAATCGGCCGCCCGGTCTCCCGCTCCCACACCACCACCGTCTCGCGCTGGTTGGTAATCCCCAGCGCCGCCACGTCCCGCGGCCGCGCCCCTGCCTTGCCCAGCGCCTCGATGGCCACGGCAAGCTGGCTGGTCAGGATCTCCATCGGGTCGTGCTCCACCCAGCCGGCCTGCGGGTAGAACTGCTGAAATTCATGCTGCGCCACGGCGGCAATGGCGCCCGAGTGGTCGAAGAGAATCGCGCGGGAACTCGTCGTTCCTTGATCGAGTGCGAGGATGTAGGACATAGTCAGGGCTCACCTTCGGCAACCAGTCAATCACGGCTGGCCCGGACTGGGCAAGCGGGCAGCGGAATGCTCTGCAATCGATTACATATTGGCGATTCCCACCGCCCGCCGCTGTGCCCCAGCGCACACCCTCGCGTGGCAACCGGCCGCCGGGGATCCGGGCAGCTCCGCCCCCCCCCGGCCGCCGCGCTCCCGTTACTTCACTTCGCCCACATACACCCCGTACGGCCCCAGCTCGATCTTCGCCGCCGACTCCGCATCGGCGCCGCCCGGCGACTTCAGCAGCGTCTTCAGCTTGCCGCCCGTCCCCGGCACCGTCAAACTCACCGTCTGCGGCTCCGCCGAGAAGCTCACCGTCACCACCACCGGCTGCGCACCCGGTGCCTGCCGCACCCAGCTCAGCGCCTTCGGATTCTCCGCATCGAGCAGCGCGAAGCTGCCGTTCGCGAGAGCCGGGACGGCCTTCTTCAGCCGGATCAGCTCCTTGTACCAGTTCAGCAGCGAGTCCTTGTCGGCCTTCTCCGCGGCCGCGTTCACGCTTGCATAGCTCGGCGGAACGGGCAGCCACGGCGCGCCCTTGCTGAAGCCCGCGTTCGCCGTCGCGTCCCACTGCATCGGCGTCCGCTCGCCGTCGCGGCCCTTCTCCTTCGGCCAGCCGGTCACGCCCATCGGGTCTTTCACGTCTTCCTTGCGCGTCGGCGGCGTGGTCTTCATGCCGAGCTCGTCGCCGTAATAGAACAACGACGCACCGCGGCTGGCAAACAGGATCGTCGCCAGCATCCGGCTGATCGCCGCATCGTGCACGCCGTCCAGGTACCGCGCGTCGATCCGCGGATTGTCGTGGTTGTCGAAGAGCAGCAGCGGCACGTTCCCGCCGATCCCCGTCTCCACCTCGTTCAGCTTGGCGCGGAACGCCTGGATGTCCAGCTTGTTGATGAACGCCAGTTGCGTATCCATCGGCAGGTGGAACTCCGGCTTCTCTGCCGTTCCGTACTGTTTGGCCAGCTCCGCGATATTCGGCACGTAGGTCTCGCCGATCAGCACCCGCGTCCCCGGCCACGCGCTGCCCGACGCCGCATCGAAGACCCCGCGCATCTCCTGCATCACCGCGTGCACGCCGGGCAGGTTGTCGGTCTTAGACTGGTCCGTCACCTTCTCGCCGTAGGCGTCGATCAGCGGCTTGCCGTCCTTGTCCAGCACATAAGGCTCGTCGGCCAGCCCCGGGTCCTCGAAGAGCGTCGTGATCGCGTCGAAGCGGAAACCCGCCACCCCGCGCTCCAGCCAGAACCGGACGATCTCGCGGAAGGCCTCGTGCACCTTCGAGTTATCCCAGTTCAGGTCCGGCTGCTGCGTATAGAACTTGTGGTAGTAGTACTGCCGCGTCTTCTCGTCCCACTCCCACGCCGTGTGCCCCATGTCCGACTGCCAGTTGTTCGGCGCCGTCCCCTTGTCGGTCGCCGTCTCGCCCTTGCCGTCGCGCCACATATACCAGTCGCGGTAGGGGTTCTCGCGCGACGAGCGCGACTCCAGAAACCACTTGTGCTGGTCCGAGGTGTGGTTCATCACCATGTCCATCACCACGCGGATGTGCCGCATCTTCGCCTCGGCCACCAGCCGGTCGAAGTCGGCAAGCGTGCCGTACTGCGGATCGATGTTCTGGTAGTCCGAGATGTCGTACCCGAAGTCCACGTTCGGCGAGGGATACACCGGCGTCAGCCAGATCGCGTCCACCCCCAGCTCTTTCAGATAGTCCAGCCGCCTGGTTATCCCGTTCAGGTCGCCGACGCCGTCTCCGTTCGTGTCCTGGAAGCTGCGCGGATAAATCTCCAAGATGACCGCGTTGCGCCACCAGTCCCGCGCCGCGGCTTCCGGCGAGCCCGTCTGAGCGGCGGCCGTCCGCGCTCCCCCGGCCACCAGCAGTGCGGCCATGACGAGGGCCACGGCGGCGCACACATATCCTCTTGTCTTTTTCGATTCGGTCCAGTGCATTGCGGTCTCCTCGTTCTTCCGCTGCTCGTTTTCCCGGCAACGGTGGGAACCCCCCAAACTATCACATCCGTCATCGCCCGCGCCCTACATCATCTTGTCGAAATCCACTCCGAACTTCGGATCCTCGCGCGTCCCCTCGATGTGGATCGGCACCTCGACGCCTGCTCCGTTCTTGCGCAGCAGTCCGTCCAGCGGCTTGAGCAGCGTGCTCTTCCAGCCTCCCACTATCTTCGAGATCGGGGCATCCAGCTTCGCCGTCCCGGCAAAGTGCAGCGCCCCGCCGTCCAGCTCGTAGGTTCCTTTCAGGTCGATCCGCGCGCCCGGCACCGAGTAGTCCAGTTTAGGCAGCGTCAGCACGCCCTGCGCCAGCGCAAACCGGCCCTTTATTGCCGACAGAATCGTATTCGGGTCGGTGGTCTTTACTTGGTCCGGCTTGCCCTGCCCGCGCAGGCTCAGCTCGGCAATCCGGCCCTGAATCTTCTCGCTGGCAAACAGCGCCTGCGCCAGCGCGAAGTCGCCGTTCAGCTTCATCCGCTCATGGACCGGCAGCGGCCCGACGGGAATCTCCAGCGAGCTCTTCGCCGTCACGCCGCCGGTCAGCAGCACCTTCGCCGTCTTGCTCGTCAGCCGCAGAAAATCCTCGATGCGCGCCCGGTCCACCGTAACGCTGAGCGCGATCTCGTGCCCGCCCTGCTGCTGGACGCCGCCCACGACCAGCCCCGGCACGCGCACAATCTCGCCCTCGGCCGTCACGTGCGAGCTGGCCAGCATCGCGTCCACCGGGTCGAGCCATGTGTCCCCGTTGGTCCCGTCCACCTGCGCATGGAAGCGCGTATTCAGCGGCAGCGCCTGCCCAAAGTGGGTCAGCTGGAAGTCCGCGGTCGAGGTCTCGCCGTCCACCACCAGCTCGCGCAGCGTGCCCTTATAGTGCCCGGTCGAGTCCAACGTCCCGGCAATGCCTTTGAAGCTGCCCAGGTCGGCCTTCTCCAGCCGGTAGTCGCCTGCGAGAGCGCTCTCGCCCGGGTCGCTAGTCCGCCAGGGGCCGAAGACCCCATGCACCTTCGCCGTTCCCCGAGGCAGGGGAATCTCCAGCTCCGCGTCGAAGCCCATTGGCCCGCCCGCCGTCAGCCCGGTCAGCACAAGGCGGTGGATGGCATAGTCCATCGGCTGCTTGCCCGGCTTGCTCGTCTCCAGCACCAGGGCGGCGCCGGTGCACTCCACGCGCTCCACCTCGAAATTCACCCAGGCCGCCGTGTTGCGCCGCGGCGTGGCGCTGCCGGCCATGTGGGTAAAGTGCGCCCGCGGCGGAAGATCAACGTTGAGTCCGGCAAGCTCCACCGCCTTGATGTGAATCGGACGGCCCGGCCAGAGCTCCAGCGGCGCGCGGAAGCGGAAGCTCGCGAGCCGGATCAGCGGCTTGCCTTCGCCCGGCGGCACCGTCACGCCTTCCACCTCCACCGGCGGCCAGATGCGCAGCCCCCGGCCCTCGGCCTCCAGCCCGCCTTTGAGCGAGACGCGGAAGCTGTCCAGCTCCACGTGCGCGTGGAAGCGCTCTTGCAGGCTCTCGACGATCCGCGCCCGCAGGTAGGGCTCCGCGCGGCGCACGGCCAGCGCCAACAATCCGCCGGCCAGCGCCAGCAACGCCGCCAGCGCGCCCGCCGTCCACCAGACCCACGGCCTCCGCCAGAACCCGCGCCGTTCCTCCGTCAAGCCAGCCTCCCGCAATCGCCTACCATTCTCGCAGAGAAGCGCGGCTGCCCCCGGCAGTTTCTTAAACCGCGTCCAATGCCGTATCCTTCTGTGCACGGATGCAAGCACAGATTGAAACCCTCGTGAAATTGCAGGCAGTGGAACTGGAACGTACGCGCCTGGCCCACGCCGTGCGTGCGCTGCCTGCGGAGGTGGCGCAGGCTGAGGCAGCGCTGGCGCAGGCGCAGCGGAAGGCCGCCGAAGCCTCGGCCGCGCTCAGCCGCGAGGAGACGCTGCGCACGCGGCTGGAGCGCGAGATTGCCGGCCACCGCCAGAAAGCCGCGCGCTACCGCGTCCAGCAGGACTCGGTGACCACCCCTGCCCAGGCCGCCGCCATCGAGCACGAGTTGAATTTCGCCGAGTCCGAAGCCGCGCGCCTTGAAGACGAGGAGTTCGCCTCGCTCGAACGCACCGAGGCGCAGGAGGCGGCGCTGGCTGAGGCGCGTGCCCGCGTGGAGGCTCTTGCCGCCGCTCTCGACACCACCCGCGAGCGTGTCTCCGCCCGCCAGAAGGAGCTCTCCGCCGAGCAGTCCGTCCTCAACGGCCAGCGCGAGAGCCTGCGCGCCAGCCTCGAGCCCGACCTGCTCACCCGCTTCGACCGCCTTGCCGTCCAGCGCGGCACCGGCCTGGCCCGCGCGGAAGGCCAGCAGTGCTCCGGCTGCCGCATGGGCGTCCGCCCGCAGACATGGAACCAGCTCCGCGAGGGCCAGTTGCTCAACTGCGACTCCTGCGGCCGACTGCTCTACTGGGACCCGGCCATCGCTCCGCCGCCCACCCCCGTCCCCCCCGACCCGGCGCTCGGCGCCCACGGCCGCGCTGTGCGCAAGTAGGAGCGCTAACCCCGCTAACCCCGCTTACCCCGCCAACCCCGCTAACTCCGCTGACCTGCTATCCTTTCCGCACAGGCCAGAACCCATGCGCAAGTCACGGGAAGTCCCGCTCACGCTCCTCGCCGCTATCGCCCTGTCGGTTACCGCGTGCCGCAGTCATCGCAACTGCGTCGACCCGCAGAACCGCCTGCTGCCCGACTCCGCCTGCCAGGCCGACCCCTGGGACGCGAACTACGTCCGCGGCGCACATTACATCTATGGCGGGTCGAGCGGTGGCCACGTCGGCGACTCGGTCGTCGGCGGCAGCGTCACGCGCGGCGGCTTTGGCGGCATCGGCGGCTCGGGCGGCGGCGACGCCGCGGGAGAGTAACATGCGCAGGCTCACCGTCTCGCCCCGCGACAACTGGCAGCAGCGCGTGGCCCGCGTCGGCCTCACCTTTCACACCCTGGCCGACGGCACACCCTATTGGGACGAGAGCGCCTACTGGGAGTTCTCCGCCCGCGAGATCGACCGCCTGGAGGCCGCCACCGCCGAAATCCAGGCGCTTGCGCTGGCCGCCGGCGACGTCATTCTCAACCAGGACCGTCTGGCCCAGATGGGCATTCCCCAGGCCGCGCATGCCACCATCCGCTCCGCCTGGAACGCCGAGCCGCCCGCCCTCTACGGCCGCCTCGATCTGGCCTACGACGGCAGCCAGATCAAGCTCCTCGAGTACAACGCCGACACCCCCACCGGCCTGGTCGAAGCCGCCGTCGCCCAGTGGTATTGGCTGGAAGAGTGCTTCCCCGGCGCCGACCAGTTCAACTCGCTGCACGAGAAGCTCATCGCCAAGTGGAAGGACCTCAAGGACTACGTCCCCGCTCCCGTCTACTTCGCCGACGTCGGCAGCGAAGAAGACCGGATGACCACCGTCTACCTGCGTGACACCGCGCAGCAGGCCGGCCTCAAGACCCGCGCCCTCGCCGTGCACGAGATCGGCTGGGATTCGCGGCACCTGCGCTTTGTCGACCTCGAAAACCGCCCCATCGAAACCCTCTTCAAGCTCTACCCGTGGGAGTGGATGCTGGCCGAGCCCTTTGCCGCGCAGGCCATCTCCACGCTGCCTCCCGCCTCGCCGCTGCACGAGTACGGACCGCGCAAGGACCGCCGCCAGTGGGGCGCGATGCTCTGGATCGAGCCCATCTGGAAGATGATGTGGTCCAACAAGGCGCTGCTGGCCATTCTCTGGGAGCTGAACCCCGGCCACGAGCTGCTGCTCCCAGCCTACCTCGACGGCCCACGCGACCTCGCAAGCTACGTCCGCAAGCCCCTCTTCGGCCGCGAGGGCACGGGCATCGCCGTCGTCCGCGAAGGCACTGTCGCCGAAGGCGTTCTGCCCGGCTCGAACGCCACGCCGGACTCAAGTCCTACCAGCTCAACCCCGGCCGTCTGGCAGGCGCTGGCTCCCATGGCCACCGGCGGCGGCAAGATCGCCGTCTTCGGCTCCTGGCTCATCGACGGTGAACCCGCCGGCATGGGCGTTCGCGAGTCGAAAGGCCTGGTCACCAACAACACCAGTTGCTTCGTCCCTCACCTCTTCCGCTGACCCGCCTTCGCGGGCCGTTTGGTTCCACGTCCCAAAAGACAACCGGATGCCAGGCGCTCCATCCTTCGCCGTCTTTCTGGCGAAGGGTGGGAAACCGCGAACCCCGCCACAAATCCCCAGGCCAACCCCGCCAACCCCACTCCTCCGCCAACCCCACTCCTCCGCCAACCCCCCTCCGCCCCAACCCAATGAAAACACACGCACAACTCATTGCCGCCAATTACCCTCGCCCGGCGCACACTCGGGGTGAGGACGAGTGCGGCCGCCCGGAAACCTCCCTGGGCAATCCAACCCCCGCTCGCAGCAGCCCATGCCCCATATCACCGTCAGCGTCGACCAGGAAACCTACCGCAACGCTCGCCTTATCGCAGTCCACCGCAACACCACCGTCACCGCCCTCGTGCGGGGCTTCCTGCAGGAAACCATCCATAACTCTCCCGCCGCCCGGAGGCCGCCTCGCCCGCGCGCCCGCACAGCAGGCACCCTCCCCCCTCCCCGCAGTATCCCAGTACGCCAGTACCCCTGAGCGCCATGGAACAATACGTAACTCGCTTGCTTTCAGGAGATACGGAGGAAGATCCCGAGTGACCGGCTGCGCACTGGGACTGTACCGCAGTACGACTTTTGAGCACTTTCACGCATCGCGTCGAGCCCTGGCTGTCCCAACTTAAGCGCTTCTTTGCCTTTGCGCTTAGGGCGGGAGGCACGCCCATAAGCGCTAAGATAAGAAATCGATCTGTGGCCTTCTTTTCCGGTTTGGTTCTGAAAGCGACGCGGCGATCCGGTTCCATTGCCCGATTACGGCATGCAAGGGAAGGGTTGGGGTAATTGCG
>JBAVMZ010000250.1:0-3127 GCA_049690595.1 Occallatibacter sp.
TTGAGTACGACTTGCCGCTGTTAACTCGTCCGTTAACAAAAACCCCGTCTTTTGGCAAAAAAGGCCCCTTTTTTGACCGAAAACCTGCCCTGTTTTGCCCGAATTGCTCGCGCCGGAACCTGCTCGCCTGCGAGTAATCCGGCTTAAGCCAGTGAGCCTGCTGAATCCCCGGGCCTGTACCCCCGAGGAAATGGCGACCCGTCAAAGGGGCCTTGTTCGGAACTTCCGCAGGCTCGCCCCGCTCCTTTTTGTGTAACAAAGCCGTAAGAAATCCCGGTCGGAAGAGTCGTTCTGTGAAAGAATCTGAAAATGGTGCAACTTCCCCGGATTATTCAGGGCGGCATGGGCGTGGGGGTTTCAAACTGGCGCCTCGCGCAGGCAGTCTCAAAACTCGGTCAACTCGGCGTCGTCTCCGGCACGGCGCTTGATGCGCTCTTTGTGCGCCGGCTCGTCGACGGCGACCACGACGGCGCCATGCGCCACGGCCTCGATGCCTTTCCCTTCCAGGAGATGGCGCGCAGGATCTGGAACGAGTACTTCGTCCCCGGCGGCAAGCCGGCCGACGCGCCGTACCCCGCGCTGCCGATGCACCAGAAAAAGGACTCGCGCAAGCTCATCGAGCTCTGCATGGTCTCGAACTTCGTCGAGGTCTTTCTGGCCAGGGAAGGCCACAAGAACCCCGTGGGCATCAACTTCCTTGAGAAGGTGCAGATGCCGCACCTGGCCTCGATCTACGGCGCCATGCTGGCCGGCGTGGGCTATGTGCTGATGGGCGCCGGCATTCCGCTGCACATCCCCGGCGTCCTCGACGCCTTTGCCATGCACCATCCGGCCGAGTACAAGCTCTCGGTCACGGGCGCCGCGCCCTCGCAGGACACCGCGATGCTCCTGAATCCGGCCGAGATCGTCGAAGGTCCGCTGCCCATCCTGCACCGGCCGAAGTTCCTGGCCATCATCTCCTCGAACACGCTGGCGGCCACCATGCTGCGCCGGGCCAACGGCCGCGTCGATGGATTCGTTGTCGAAGGCCCCACGGCCGGCGGCCACAACGCGCCGCCGCGCGGCAAGGGCGCCCTGAGCGCCACCGGAGAGCCCATTTACGGCGAGCGCGACCGCGTGGACCTCGCCGAACTGCGCAAGATGGGCGTGCCCTTCTGGCTGGCCGGCGGCTATGGCCGCCCGGAGCAGGTGGAAGAGGCGCTGCTGACCGGCGCCGCGGGCGTCCAGGTCGGTACGGCCTTTGCGTTCTCGGACGAGTCAGGACTGCGGCCCGACCTGAAGCGCGCCCTTCTGGCCCAGGCCATGGCTGGCGCGGGCCGGGTCTACACCGATCCGCTGGCCTCGCCCACCGGCTTCCCGTTCAAGGTGGCGCTGCTTGAGGGCACTTCCTCGGCGCTGCCCATCTACCAGGAGCGCAAGCGCGTCTGCGATCTGGGCTACCTGCGCGAGGCCTACGCGGCCGGACCGAATGCCAAGGGCGAGGAGACCGTCGGCTACCGCTGCGCCGCCGAGCCGGTCGAGAACTACGTGGCCAAGGGCGGCCGCATAGAAGACACCGAAGGCCGCAAGTGCCTGTGCAATGCGCTCATGGCCAACGTGGGCCACCAGCAGCATCGCAAGGACGGCAGCGTGGAGCCGCCGCTGATCACCGTGGGCGACGACCTGAACATGATTGCTCGCTACGTCGCCCCCGGCCGCAACAGCTACACCGCCGCCGAGGTCGTCGAGAGCCTGCTGAGCCTGTCCGCGGTCGAAGATCCCGTCATGGAACCGGAGCTGGCCGCTACGGCGTAAGCCGATCCAAATAAATCGAACAAAAAGGGGGCGCGAAAGCGCCCCCTTCCCGTCTGCGGCAGAACTTGATACTTGCCACGGAAAGTCCGAGGATACGACTTCACCGGCTGCGGAAGAAACCCGACCGGAGCGGGCCTTGTAACAGTCTGGCGCTGGCGCATCTGACCCGCGATGCACGAAAATGTAGCGCCGATCTCCAGATCGGCTGTGGCGCGGGTCTCCAGACCCGCGCATTTTCTTATTAGTCCCCCACCGGCTTCGCCGACCCCCGGTGCACGAAACAGTAGCGCCGGCCTCCTGGCCGGCTGTAGCGCGACGTCCCCGCCCGCGCTCGCTCCGACGAGCCACCGGATTTGTTTCTTTCTAGGGCACGACTTCAGTGCCGCAAGACTCTGAAAAGAAAGAGACGGGCTTTGGCCCCTGAGGGACGGTCTTCTTCGGGCCTGCCGCCCATTCAGGCCCTCCTTAGGCGATGATTACCGAGCGTCCGGCGCGCCGCCTCAGAACTCGAACCGCATCCCCAACTGGATCCTCCGCGGCGGCCCGGCCGACGTAATCTCCTTGAAGCTGGCCGAGCCCTCCACCGGGTCGATTCCGCCGCCGTTCACGTGGTTCAGCACATTGAACGCGCCGGCGGAGAAGCCCAGCTTCGGCGCCTCCTCGTCCTTGCTCGGAGTCAGGTGAAAGTCGTGGCCCCAGCGCAGATCCACATCCACGTAGCTCGGGTTGGTCTCGGTGTTGCGGGCCGTCCCCTCGGGCCGCGTGTTGAAGAGGTCGTCGCCGTAGGCGTCCGTGCCGGTCAGCACCGTCCACGGCGTGCCGGTGTTGGCAAAGACGCCGGCTGAGAGGTTCAGCACGCTCTCTGAATTGAACATGGCGTACATGCCGAAGCGGTGGCGGCGGTCCCAGCCGGCGCGTGCCCACTCGTCGTTGGGGGCGTACTGGTTTTGCGGGAACCAGCCCAGCCCGCCGGTGTTCGACTCGTAATGCGACCACGTATAGCGTCCGAAGCCGGTGAAGTACTTGTTGAAGCGGCCGCGGTACGAGATGTCCATGCCGTCGCCCTCCCAGAAGCCGGCGGGCTGCATCTGCCGGATGCGGCCGTAGGCGGCGTTGGGGCGCAGGGTGTAGCCGGAGTTCGGCGTGGGCGCGTTGATGTCGACCGAGCGGAAGGAGTCGATGCCGCGCGCCGAGTAGACGCTGACGATGCCGGCGGCCTTCTCGCCGAGCTGGCGCTCGATGGAGAGCCCGTACTGGATCTGGTAGGGAATCTTCGCGTGCGGGGCAAGCTGGACCAGCGCCGGCGGCTGCGCCGAGGGCGTCAGGCAGAGAG
>JBAVMZ010000251.1:0-5505 GCA_049690595.1 Occallatibacter sp.
CCCTCGCCCTCAGCCGCGCCATCCGCCGCGTGGAGCAGCTCTTCGCCCAGGGCGAACGCCGCGCGCAAGCGCTCCTCGCCGCCGCGCGGGAGGTCCTCGAAGCCGAGCCCGAGATCCGCATCGACTACATCGAGCTGGTCGACTGGGCCACCCTGGAACCTGTCGACACCGCCCTCCCCGGCTCCCTCTTCGCCGTCGCCGCCTGGGTCGGCCCCACCCGCCTCATCGACAACACCATCCTCTGACGCCGAGCGATCGATCTCCCTTGAAAGCCGGCGGCAAGCTCAAAGTAGCTTCATGGGTCCGTATAAAACTGTACAGAAAAGCCTTTTCATGCCGGTTTATGCTCGGGGCGAGATATTCTCCTCTCATCACGTTTCTTTGCGCGAACGGGCCCCTTGAGAGCTTGGTTCTTCCGCACGAAGCCTCAATCGGGCAAAGGCGGAAGGACCGGACGGGCGGGCACATGTGACCAACGTCCCCAATGACGGCAAGCCGCAGAATCTATATGAATTGAGCTGGAATTATGCTCAGGACGGCAAGGTATCAGTCGATACCGCCACGGGGATCATCCTGCATGCGAATCCGGCCATGGAAGCTCTGACGGGCTATTCCCGCGCGGAGCTCGTCGGCATGCAGGTAGCCATGCTGCATCCGGAGTCCGAGCGCGAAGAGATCCGGGTTGGAATCCGCCAGGAAATGACGCGGTCGGAGCCTCATTTCGACTTACACATCGAGCGCAAAGACGGGAGTGTGGCGCCGGTCGCGATCTGGTCGTCGAAGGAGCTGAATCTGGCCGGCCGAACGCTGGTCATTGCCGAGTTCCGCGATATTTCGGCGAGCAAGGACGCCGAACAGCGGTTAGTCGTTGCGGTCGATGCGGCTCAACTCGGCACCTGGGAGCTGGATCTGGTTAACGATACTTCGATCCGGAACCCGCGCCACGACCAGATATTCGGATATCAATCTCCTTTGGCCGAATGGGGTTCAGAAATATTCCTCCGGCATGTTGAGCCCGATGACAGAGACAAGTTACGTCAGGCGTTTGCCAAGGCGTTTGAATGCGGCAGGCTTTTCTTTGAATCCCGTATTGTCTGGCCCGATAAATCCATCCATTGGATCAGAGCTCATGGTATCGTCCAGCGTGACCCCGCTGGCAAGCCGGTGACCATGATCGGCACTGTGGCGGACATCACCGAGCGCAAAGATGCGGAGGGACATCTGGCGCAGATGGAGGCAAGGTATCGGGGACTTCTGGAGGCGGCTCCGGATGGAATGGTGGTGGTGAACCAGGGCGGGGAGATTGTCCTGCTGAACGCACGGGCGGAGAGCCAGTTTGGATACCGCCGCGACGAACTTCTGGGCCAGAAGGTGACCAACATCATTCCGGAGGGTTTTGCGGAGCGGCTGATCGCCGACGGAACCCGGACCGCAACCGAGGCGCTGGCGCAGCAGATTGGAACCGGGATTGAACTGAACGGGCGGCGCAAGGATGGGACCGAGTTTCCCATCGAGATCATGCTGAGCCCGCTCGAGAATGACGAAGGAATCCTGGTAACGGCGGCCGTCCGCGACATCACCCTGAAAAGAGAGAGAGAACATCAGCTTACGGCCCAGAATTGGGCGTTGGAGGCGTATGCGATGACGGCTTTGGCGCTGAGCCAGGACCATTCTTCCGAAAGCCTTCTGTTGCAGGCCATTTGTGCGGCCATCACGAACAGATCGGTCTATGTGCTCGCCTTTGTAGGTGTTGCGGAAAATGGGCCAGGCAAGCCGATTCGAGTGGCGGCGATTGCGGGGCGTGCCCGGGGCTTTCTGGATGGATTGCAATTGAGTTGGTCGGAAGATGTGCCGGAGGGCCAGGGGCCGTCAGGCATCTGTATTCGCACCAACAAGCTGCAGAATATGGGCGACTCCGAGACCTCCGATGTCTTTGCACCCTGGCGTGAGCGAGCGATGAAGGCCGGCATACGCTCCAGCGTGTCCCTTCCCCTTCGTGTCGAGGGAGGCTGGCGCGGTCTATTGGTTATTTATGCCGCAACCCCCAACGCATTTGAAGCGCCCGCGATCGAGGTATTTCAACACCTTGCGGAGCAGATTGTCCACGCAGTTCATGCGTTCGATCAGGGGCGGGCTCTGACCGCCGGGCAGATCGTCCTCGCCAATTTGGAAAGGCAATTGACCGATGCATTGTCCGCGATGGTGGCGCCCATGATTGCCGCGATGGAAATGCGCGATCCTTACACTGCGGGTCATGAGAGTCGTGTGGCGGACATCGCAGTCGCGATTGGCGGGGAAATGGGCTGGCGAGAGGGGCGATTGCATGGATTGCGGGTGGCGGCGCAGGTCCACGATATCGGGAAGATTTCCATTCCCGCCGAAATCCTGACCAAGCCCACCCGGCTCACCGCGGGAGAATGGGCGCTGATTCGCGAGCACCCGGAGACCGGATACACCATTCTGAAAGATATTCCGTTCGCCTGGCCCGTTGCCGAGATCGTGCGCCAGCATCATGAAAGACTGGACGGCTCAGGCTATCCCCGGGGCCTCAAGGGAGACGAGATTCTGCCCGAAGCCAGGGTGCTGGCGGTGGCGGACATGGTGGAGGCGATGGCCTCCCACCGGCCCTACCGGCCGGGGATCGATCTGGAGCTTGTCTTGAAACAGATTGAAACCGAGGCCGGCAGCCTGCTGGACCCAGAGGCGGTCCGGGTCTGCGCGGCCCTGATCCGCGAAAAGCGGCTGGTTCTGGCGGCCCTGAGCCGGCGTTGAGCCTGTCGCGACGACAGCGGCGTCGTTCTCAGGATCGATAGAGTTTTGGCCCGGCCCATGCCCCTTGCCTGCGGCCCCCCTGCCGACGCATCCTTGCAGCACATGCCCGAGCTGCCCGACATCGCCGCTTATTTAACTGCGCTGGAGGCGCGCGTGCTGGGGCAGCCGATTGTCGCGCTGCGGCTGCAGTCGGTGTTTCTGCTGCGCACGGCGGAGCCGCCCATCGCCTCGGTCGAGGGCAAGACGGTGCGGGCGCTGGGCCGGATCGGCAAGCGCATTGTCTTCTCGCTCGACGGCGATCTCCACCTGGTGCTGCACCTGATGATTGCCGGGCGGCTGCACTGGAAGGCGGCGGGGGCGAAGGCCGGGGGGCGGAATTTCCTTATGGCTTTGGACTTTCCCACCGGCACGCTCACCCTCACCGAGGCCGGCAGCAAGCGCCGCGCTTCGCTGCATCTGGTTCGCGGAGAGCAGGCGCTGGCCGAGCTCGACCCCGGCGGCATCGACCCCCTCACCGCCACACCCGACAGCTTCCGCGCCGCGCTGACGCAGGAGAACCGCACCCTCAAGCGCGCCCTCACCGATCCGCGCATCGTAAGCGGCATCGGCAACGCCTACTCCGACGAGATCCTGCACGCGGCGCAGCTTTCGCCCATCGCGCTGACCCAAAAGCTCACACCTGGCGAGTGGGAACGCCTCTTCACAGCCACCCGCGCAACGCTCGAAACCTGGATCGCCCGCCTCCGCGCCGAGGCCGAAAGCGCCTTTCCGGAGAAGGTCACCGCCTTCCGGGCGGAGTTTGCCGTGCACGGCCGCTTCGGCCAGCCCTGCCCGCGCTGCGGCGCCCCCGTCCAGCGCATCCGCTACGCCGACATCGAAACCAACTACTGCCCGCCCTGCCAAACCAGCGGCAAGCTGCTGGCGGACCGCGGCCTCTCGCGCCTGCTGGGCGCCGACTGGCCCCGCACCCTGGACGAGCTGGAAGCCCTTCGCCGTCGATGACTTACCCCGTCACCCCTTGACACCGCTCCGGCCTCTCCCGCACAGTCAAGTTCACGGCAGTTTCCGGCCGCCCCGCGCCCGCTCCCGCTCCACGGCGCAAGCCACTATACCGGTTCCAGAATAGCTGTACCCCGGAAGCGATGGACTCAAGTGGCATTTTCCTCAAGAAAATGCCACCTTGCACGATGCCAACAAGGGCACGGGAATTCTGGAACCGGTCTAAACGGAAGACAACATCCAACCTGCGGAGACTCCCATGCACCACCTCCATTTCAATCTCCTCGCTCTCTTCGCCTCCGCCTGCATGCTTTGGTTCCTGGGCGCACTCTGGTACTCGCCGGTCCTCTTCGCCAAGCCCTGGATGGCCATGATCGCCGTTCCCGAGGAGGGCAAGAAGCAGAAGATGCTCTCCGGTATGATCTCCTCGTTCTTCGGCGACCTCGTCCTCTCCTTTGTTCTGGCGCACTTCGTCCTCTGGGCCCGCGCGGAGAACTTTGCGCACGGCGCCTTTATCGGCTTCCTTGCCTGGTTCGGATTCATCGCCTCGCCGCTCTTTCCCCAGGGCATCTACGAAGGCCGTCCCACGCGGCTCTTCTGGATCAACGCCGGCTACTGGCTCGTCGGACTGCTGCTCGCCGGCGGCCTGCTGGCCGTCTGGCGCTAGGAAATCAACCCCGGGCAAGCTCTACAATCGAGCCATGAGCAAAGTCCAGGTCGCCACTTCCGCCGCCCCCGCCGCCATCGGTCCTTATTCGCAGGCCATCCGCGCCGGGAACCTTCTGTTCACCGCCGGCCAGATCCCGCTCGATCCGGCCACCGGCCAGGTCGTCCCCGGCGGCATCGCCGAGCAGACAACCCGCGTCCTTGAAAACCTCAAGGCCGTCCTCGAAGCCGCCGGCGCCTCGCTCGCCCAGGTCGTCAAGACCACCGTCTTCCTCAAGGATTTCAATGACTTCGCCGCCATGAACGCGGTCTACGGCGCCTACCTTGCCCCGGAGGGTGTCGCCGCCCCGGCCCGGACCACGGTCGAGGTCGCGCGCCTGCCCAAGGATGTGCTGGTCGAGATCGAGCTGGTGGCCGAAATTCCGCTGTAACCGGCCCGGCCTGTGCTGCATCCTAAACAGGTCGAATACCCCCGGAGGTCCCCATGAGCGAAGCGGAAGAGAAAGTCGTGCGCAGCGACGCCGAGTGGCGCACGCTGTTAACCCAGGAACAGTACCAGGTATTGCGCCAGAAGGGCACCGAGCGCCCCTTCACCGGCGCGCTGAACGAGAACCACGAGACCGGCAACTACCACTGCGCTGGCTGCGGCGCGCTGCTCTTCCTCTCCGGCGCCAAGTTCGACTCCGGCTGCGGCTGGCCCAGCTTCATGCTCCCCGCCGGGTCCCAGGCCGTCGCCGAGCACGAGGACCAGAGCCACGGCATGAGGCGCGTCGAGGTCACATGCGCCCGCTGCGGCGGCCACCTGGGCCACGTCTTCCCCGACGGTCCGCGCCCCACCGGCCTGCGCTACTGCATCAACTCCGCCTCGCTCACCTTCGAGCGGTCAGAGTAACTGCCGCGCCCGGACGGCCATCTCTCGCAATCGGGATAGGGGGGAGAGTCGCCCATAAGCGCTAAGATAAGAAATCGATCTGTGGCCTTCTTTTCCGGTTTGGTTCTGAAAGCGACGCGGCGATCCGGTTCCATTGCCCGATTACGGCATGCAAGGGAAGGGTTGGGGTAATTGCG
>JBAVMZ010000252.1:0-3415 GCA_049690595.1 Occallatibacter sp.
GTCGAGCATGCGGCGGTGAGTGCGGATGGCGAAGCTGAGCAACTGGCTGGCCTTGTGGTTCTCGGGCGCGGCGCCGTTGCGCTTGTCGCTCAGCAGCACGAGGCTCAGGCCCGGCGTCCAGGTGAGCGCCAGCACCAGCGAGGTGAGCAGCGCCGCGGTCATGGTGACGGCCAGCGCGCGGAAGAAGCTGCCGGTGACCCCGCTGACAGAGACCAGCGGCAGGAAGACGACGACCGGCGTGATGGTGGAGCCGATCAGGGGCGTGGTGATTTCCTTGAGCGCCTTGTGCACGGCGGCGGCGCGGCGCTCGCCCGCGTCGCGATGCAGGACGATGTTCTCGACCACTACGATGGCGTCGTCGATGACCAGGCCGATGGCCGCGGCCAGGCCGCCCAGCGTCATCAAGTTAAAGCTCTGGCCGATCGTCTTGAGCACCAGCACGGTGACGGCGATGGTGACGGGAATAACCAGGCCGGCAATCAGCGAAGAGGTCCAGTCGCGCAGAAAGAGGAAGAGAATGATGCAGGTCAGGATGAGGCCGATGAGGATGGCGTCGCGCACGCTGGAGATGGAGTCGCGCACCAACTGCGACTGGTCGTAGAAGGGCTCGAGCCGGACGCCCGGAGGCAGCTTGGCGCGCAACTGCCTGACCTGCGCGGCCACGGCGTCGGCCACGGCCACGGTGTTGCTGGAGGGCTGGCGCGCGATGTTGATGAGCACGGCGTCCTTGCCGTTGGCGGTGACGGTGGTGTAGACGGGCATGGCGCCGTCGCCGACCGAGGCAACGTCGGCCACGCGGACCGGCGCGCCGGCGGCGGTGGTCTTGACGACGAGCTGGCGCAACTGATCGGCGTCGTGCACCTGCGCGCCGACCAGGCCCAGGATGAGTTGATGGTTGGCTTCGTAGAGGCCGGGCGAGTCGACGATGTTCGAGGCCTGGATGGAGTTGACCAGGTCTGTGACGGTGACGCCGGCGGTCTGCATCTGCGCCAGGTTGGGCGCCACGTGGAACTCGGGCACCTTGCCGCCCTGCACGGTGACGGTGCTGACGCCGGCGACGCGGTTCAGCGGCGGCTTGAGTTCATAGGTGGCAATCTCCCACAGGCGCGTCTGCGAGACGGTGTCGGAGGTGAGGCTGTAACCGAGGATGGGAAAGGTGGCGAAGGTGAGACGGTTGGTGGTGACGCGCGCCGTTGGGGGCAGCGTCTGCTCGACCTTGGCCAGCGCCGCATCCACCAGTTGCAACTGGTGGAACATGTCCTGGTTCCAGTCGAAGAAGAGGCTCACCTCGGCCTGGCCGCGGCTGGTGATGGAGCGAACGGTGCGCAGGCCGGGCACGGAGTTCACCGCGTCCTCGATGGGCTTGGTGATGGTTACCTGCATCTGCTCGACCGGCATCACGCCGTTGTCGATGCTGATGACGACGCGGGGAAAGCTGGTCTCGGGAAAGACCGAGATGGGCACCTGTAGCGCAAGGTAGATGCCCGCCAGCGTAAGCACGGCCGCGAAGAAGAAGATGGTGCGCGTGGAGTGGGCCAGCCAGAAAGTCCTGGGGCCGGGCGCGCCGGAGCTATCGGTGGTCATCACTCGGCTCCTCCACCCTTGCCGGCGGCGGGCTTGTCGTCGTCGTCCGCGCCGGCTTTGCCAACCTTCACCTTTGCGCCGTCGTCCAGGCCGTAAGCGCCCACCGTAATCACGGTGTCGCCTGGCGCAATGCCGGTGAGCACCTGCACGTCGTCGCCGTCCGAGAGGCCCAGCGTGACGGCCTTGCGATGCGCCGCGCCGTCGGCGCCGACGATCATCACGGACTTGGCGCCGTCCTGTGCGGTGAGCACGGCGGAGGAGGGAATCTTGAGCGCCTTCGGCTCGGTGCGGCCGGTGATGGCCACCTTAACCGGCGTGCCCACCTTCAGCTCGCCGCTCCTGTTGTCGATCTTCAGCCAGACTTCGACGGTGGTGCTGCCGGGGTCGAGCGCGGGGCTGATGAGCGAAACCCTGGCCTTAACGGCTTCCTTCAAGCCGGGCACGCGGACCTGGGCTTCGTCGCCGAGCTTCATCCGCTGCGCCAGGCTCTGCGCCACGTGCGCCTTGGCCAGCAGGCTGGAGGTATCCATCACGGTGACCAGCGGCGCGCCGGCGGCGGCGGTCTCGCCGGCGAAGAGCGGGCGGTCGGTGACGACGCCGGCAATGGGCGAGCGAATCTCGGAGTAGCCGACCTGCGCCTGCGCGCCGCGGAGCTTGCCCTCGGCCGAGGTGAGCTGGCCCTGTGCGGACTTGAGCGCGGCTTCGCGGCTGACGGTGCGCACGGACTCGAGGTGCCTGGAGGCCGCGTCGTAAGCGGCCTGCGCCTGCACCAGCGCGGCCTCGGCGGTGTCCAGATCGCGGCCGGGAATGGCGCCCTCGGCGAAGAGCTGCTTGCGGCTCTTGACGATGCTCTTGTTCAGGTCGAGATTTGCCCTGGTCTGCGCCAGATCCGACTCGGCCTTGAGCGTGTCCTCGGGGACCTGCGCCTTGGTGGCCGTGGCGAAGGCGGCCTGCGCCGCTTCGTACGATCCCTTGTTGTCCATCGCCGCGGCGGCCAGGTCGCCGTTCTCGAGCGTGGCCAGCAGTTCGCCTTCCTTGACGCGCGAGCCGCGCTGCACGTAGAACCTCCGCACCGGCGCGGAGATCTTAGAAGCGATGGCGGCCTGCGCCAGCGGCGCCAGCACGGCGTCGGCCACGATGTGCTCGGAGATCTCGCCCTGCTCCGGATGCTCGGCCTGCACGGTGACCTCGGTCTCCGGCGCGGCTTCCTTCTTGCAGCCGGCAAGCGAAACCGCCATGAACCCGGCGGCCACGAGCGCGCACAGCCATGCGGCATCGTTTATCTGTCGTAGAACTCTGCTCATCGTTCCTGTCCTTCGCATCACAAGGTCCCCGTCATCGTTTCCAGTTCGGCGCGCGCCTGCTGGTAGCGCACTCGTCCATCCTGGCGCTCGTTTTCCGCGTCGACAAAGGCATTCTCGGCGTCGACCACCTCGAGCACCGTGGCCTCGCCCTCGGTGTAGCGCAGGCGGGTGAGGCGCAGGCTCTCGGCGGCCGTGGTCACGCTCAGGTCGAGCGAGGCAAGCTGCTCGCGCGCCGCCGCGGCCTCGGAGTAGACCTCGTCGAGCTGGGCGATCGCGCGCCGCTGGGCCGCGGTGAGCGCCACCCTGGCGGCATCGCGGCGGATCGCGCTCTGATGGATCTTGCGCTCGCTGGCCAGCCAGTCCCACACCGGCAGGTTCACGGTGACGCCGGCCGAGTAGCCAAGGTTCTGCGTATGGTCCGGCGCGTTGACGGCGAACTGCGCGGCGTCGATACCGTAGTTGGCGGTGAGGCCAATCTCGGGCAGCAGCGCGGCGCGCGCGGCCAGCAGCGCGGCCTGGCTCTCGCC
>JBAVMZ010000253.1:0-3951 GCA_049690595.1 Occallatibacter sp.
CCAGAGTGGCTGTTTCCCGAAGGCAAGGCGCTCAAGTCGACGCGACCAACAGGGAGCGGCGACCCTGCACAAAGCTCAATAGGCCACACCAACTCTGGTTTCGCTCTAGGGTGGGAGAGCACGAACCTCAACCGGTCGTGTTCACGAGGTGCAGCCTGACCCGTCACGTCGCGCTACGGGTGAAATAGACGGTGCGCGGTCCACAAAGAGTAGCGCTGGTCTCCAGACCGGCTGTGGCGTGGGCCTCCAGGCCCGCGCACCCCCCCTCCACGAACCCAATGGCCGTCCTGTCCATAGGGGGTGAGCACTTCTCCCACCCTCTCCGCGAACCAGCCGCGGAAAGGGAGGGGCGCCCACTTTGGCAGGCGCGCCGTATCAGTGCGTCGCTGGCACGTCGAACGGGAACTCGGTGGCGCCGGTGTGGCCGGTGGCGGGATCCAGGACGGCAACGCGCACGAAGACGGCGCTGGAGGGAATGTCGAGGGTCTGCTTGATGGGCAGGCCGGATCGTTCCACCCGGTCGTACAGCGCGTCGCTCAGATTCAGGGGCAGCGAGGAGTAGATGCTATTGACGATCTTGCCGTCGCCATCGTAGGCGGCGACGGTGACGTCGAGTTCGCCGCGGTGGAAGCCCGAGGAGGCGGTGAACCCGACCGCGCGCGGATCGACATTCCAGTGGAAATCGTAGCGGACAATCTGCCCGCGAAGGCTGGCGGCCAGGGCGCCGAGGCGGGCTGCGGGCTGCGACGGATCGGGCTGGACCGGGGCCACGGCGTCCTGAATGTGGAACGGAATCTGGGTGGCGTCGGGAGCGCCGTGCTGCATCACCAAGCGCAGGGGGTTCGTATAGACCACCTGGTTGCGTTTGGCGGCCTTGGCGGGGTCTTCGGCGTAGTAGCCGCGGCGGTAATCGAGCTTGAGGGACGGGTCGGCGGCGCGGACCTCCAATTGGCGGAATCCGCCGTCGTAGCTCTTGTTCGAGGGCGAGTAGACCAGCGTGTAGTAGCTCTCGCCGATCGAGTTGACAGTGGCCACCGCGCCGGCGATCCCGTTGGTGTTATAGAAGGCCCGCCCCCCGGTGGCCGTGGCCAGGTTCACCATCGACATGTGGTTGCCGGCCGCGTTCATCTGCTCGTGCAGATCGCGGTAGCCGAAGTTGCCGCCCTGCCCGCGGCCGCCGTAGGGGGAGCCTGAAACATCGAGCGAACCTGTGGAAGAGGGGCCGCTGGGATGGGAGCCGCGTGCGCCGTTGCCGGCGGTGGGCGCATTGTCGGGGCTGTATCCTCCGGGCGTGACCAGGGCGTGCGCATCGACGGGATAGATGGAGATGCGGCCGATGGTCATCAGGTTGGCGAGCTGTTTGAGCTGGTCGCCGTAGTCCACCCGGCCGGTGACGCCGGTGACCAGCGAGAAATCGGGATTGATGGTCCAGGGCAGGGTGCCGGCGAACCAGATCAGGCTCTTGCGCCCGGGAATGCCGGAGAGATAGACGCTGAGCGCGTTCAGGGCGTCGAGGGTGTAGCGGACATCGAGTTCCGCGCTGAGGCTGGTGGATTCGTTGGCCCAGCGGTTAAGGCTGCTGCGCACGGAAGTGAGGCTGCCCGCGTTGCTGGCGTCGAGGGAAACGAACGCTGGATATGACTTGTTGTCGAGGGCGGCTTTGAGCAAGGCCGGATCGGAGGTGAAGCCCTGGATGAGCTGCAAGTTGTCGCCCAGCGTACAGATGGCCATGTGGGTTCCGGCGGGAATCTGGCGCAGGTACTCGATGGCCTGGGCGCGGATGTAGGACTGGTCCGCCGGAGCGGTATTGAGCGCGTCCAGAAGCAGCACCAGCAGCGGGCCGCTGGGCGGGCCGGAGGCAAGATTGGTGTGAACGTGGGGCGGGCGCGGCGATGCGGTGGGCACGGCGGCAGGGGCAGGTTCGCCGGGGAGATGCCGGCCGAAGTAGGCAATCAGCTGGGGCGCGCCGTTCTCGTAGACATGGAAGGAGGATCTGTCGAGGCCGGTGACGGGCTGGCCATGCTTGTCGGTCACCACCACGTCCACCACCACATTGCGGACCTCCTGGCGAAGGATGAAGGCGGGACTGTCCGGCTCAGGTTGCTGGGCCGTCGCAGGAGGAGTCTGGGCAGCCAGCGCTGGGGTGACCAGAAGAAGTGCTGAGAGGAGGCGCGGATTCACGATGAAGATTCTCCTGGGATTGGGAACAGAGAAACCCCGGCCGCCAGACCCGGGCAGGTCGCAGTGCCGGCCGGGTGCAGGTACCCGGCCGGAGACTTCATTCGCGCGTCCTCAGTTCCTGGCGGTGAGAGCGACGGCGGGAACGGTGAGCGTGCCCATCCGGCCGGAGTTCTCGTCCAGGACGACGATGCGAACCGAGCCGGCGCCGGGCGAGAACTCCAGCGTCTGGTTGAACGGAATCCCCTCGCGGAGGTACTTCTGGTAGCTTCCCGGCTTGAGTCGCAGGCCGAGGGTCTGCCCGGTGACCTTGGCGCGGCTGCCCGAGACCTCCCGCTGGACGACAAAGACGTCGATCTTGTCGGTCCAGAGGGCGTCCTTTTGGGCAATCTCAAGGTCCGTGGCGGCAATGGACAACCGGAGCGCATGGCCGTTGGACTCCGGAACCGGGTCGGCGGTCAGGGCGATCTCGGCGGCGTCTTCCGGCTGCCAGACGGCATCGCTGAAGCGCTGCTTCAGGGTGGCTGACTCCTGGCGGTAAAAGTAGCCGGTGCGGTAGCGCAGAGTGACCTCGCGCCGGCTGGCCATGCGCACGGTGATCAGGTGGTACTTGCCGTCGGCTGCCTGCGCCGGGCTGAAGCTCAGCAGGTAGGTGGCGCGCCCGTCGGCGGCTACGCCGTCCAGCTCACCGGCAATGTTCGAGGAGCGGGGGAAGATGCGGCCTCCGGTGGCCTCGGCGATCTCGCGGAAGGCGCCCTGGATGGGGTGCAGGTCCTGCTGCATCTGCGAAATCATGCGGCCGGGCGTGAAGTCCCGCTGAGGCTGCAGGTTGACGTCGATTCCGGCAGCGTACTCGGGGCCTTCCAGAGGTCTCTCCAGGCTGGGCACGTTGCGCACGAGGTTGGTTGGGGTGATTTCGACATTTCGGGTGCCGATGCTTGCGCTGATGACACCGGCCTCGAGGCGCGAGACATCCAGCGGATAGACGCTGACGTGGGCGTTGTTCATCGCCTCCTGGGTGCGCAGCGCGGCGGCGTCGATGAAGTGGCTGCCCTTCTCGATGGTGACCGACATCCGGGTCCAGTCGGCCAGCACGTTGTCGCTGGCAATCCACACCAGGCTCTTATGACCGGGGATCGCGCCCAGGTGGCGGGCAACGACGACCAGAGCGTCGAGCGCAGTCTGCCCCGGCCGATCGCCCAGCGGGCGCAGCTTGGCGTCCAGGGGCGTGTAGGCGGTGTCGGGGTCGTTCTGCATGTGGCCATTCACATTGAGCAGGTCCTCCATGTTCGCAACCGTCTCCATCTTCTGCCGGTTGCGGTCCTCCTGCTCCTCGCCCAGGGAGACGCTCTGCGCCGACGGCTTCCACTTCGCCAGAGTGGCGGCGACGCGCTGGTGGTCGGTGGTTCCCTCCTCAAGAACCTGGAAAGTGCCAACCCGCATCGCGTAGAGGGCCACGTGTTCGCCCTCGCGCAGCCCAGCCAGGAAGCGGCCCATCTGCTCGCGAGCCAGGGAGAGATCGTCGAAGGAGAGGTTGGCGTCGATCAGCAGGACAATCGTGTTGCCGGGCACGTCGCCTTTGGTGATCACCGGGGTGGGCCGGCGGTTGGCGTAAAGGTGCTCGGCAGGGGCGGCGGAGCCCGGGGGCGCGGTGCTGGAGCCTGCCTCTGGAGAGCCCGCCTGGGAAAAGAAGCGAAGATTCGCCTTCTGCCCCTCGTCGAAGATCTCGAAGTCCTCGGGCTTGAGGTTGGTGATGGGCCGGCCCTTCTTGTC
>JBAVMZ010000254.1:0-1590 GCA_049690595.1 Occallatibacter sp.
GGTGGCCGCGCGCCGCCTACGAGGCCGCGCTCGAGCCGGACAGCGCGCGGCTGCGGATTGCGCTGGTGGCCGAGGCTGTCGCCGAGGAGATGCTGGCCGGCTTTGCCGTGGCTAGCGTGCTGGCACCCGAGGCCGAGTTGGAGACGATCGCCGTGGCTCCGGCCTGGCAGCGGCAGGGCGTGGCGCGGCAACTGCTGGCCGCGCTGCTGGGGGCGCTCGCCCGGGCTGGAGCACAGGAGCTGAGGCTGGAGGTCCGCGCGTCGAACCTGCCCGCGCTGGCGCTTTACCGCGCGGCGGGATTTCGCGAGGCGGGCCGGCGGCCGCGCTACTATGCCAATCCGGAAGAGGATGCGCTGCTGCTGCGGCTGGAGTTCGGGGCCGGCTGAGCGGGGCGCCAACGGTGTTCATCCCGAACACCGGCGTGTGATAGCAGTCACCCTTGTTGGTCCATTTTGCAGTTCTTCCACACTCAGGGCGCCTTTCGCCACGCTCCCCCCTTGCCCTTTGTGCCGCCGCGGCGATATATGTTAAGGTCACGTAACCGTGAGGAGGTGCTTGATGGACGAAGTACAGGATGTCACGCTGAGCGAAGAAATTGCCCGGCTGCAGGCTGAACACCGCCGCTACGCTCAGCGTTTGGAGGAGCTGCTCCAGAAGCCTTACCTGTCGGAGGACGAACAACTCGAGGAAGTGCGGCTGAAGAAGTTGAAACTGCACGCCAAGGACCTGATCTTCGCGTTGCAGCACAAAGCGCACGCCATGGCTTAGAGCCGGCGGGCGGAGCCACCGGCAGGCGGCCGTCCAGTCCTGGGCAGCAGGGCTGAGTGTGCGGGCGCGCGCGGCCAGGGACGGTCTGTGCGCGCAGGCCGCTCGCGGCGCTCCAACGACAAGGCCGCTCACCGTATAATCGTTGGGACGATGGTTCGCGACGGTTACATTTACGGATTGAGCCTGCTGGCGGTGGCGCTGGCGCTGGTGTGGGTCACGGGCGGGTGGCCTTGGGCAATTGCGCCGCTGCTGCTGGCGGCCTTCTTTCTCTGGTTTTTCCGCGACCCGGAGCGCGCCATCCCTGGCGGCCCGGGTCTTGTTGTCTCTCCGGCCGACGGGCTGGTGACGGAGACCGCGCGGATTGAGACGCCCGAGGGCGCGCGCCAGCGCATCAGCATCTTCCTGAGCGTCTTTGACGTGCACGTGAACCGGACGCCAATCTCGGGCGTGCTGACCGCGGTCCAATACCAGAAGGGCCAATACCTGAACGCGATGAACCCGGCCTCGGCCGACCGCAACGAGCAGAACATCGTCACAGTGCGCGGGGATGACGGCGTCGAGGTAACCTTCAAGCAGATTGCCGGGCTGCTGGCGCGGCGGATCGTCTTCAACTTCGGCCAGGGCGCCCGGGTGGAGCGCGGCCAGCGAGTGGGCCTGATCAAGTTCGGCTCGAGGGTGGACGTGGTGCTGCCGGCCGAGGCCGAGGTTCGGGTCAAGGTGGGTGAGCGCGTGCGCGGCGGAGCCAGCGTACTTGCCGCCATGCCGGAGGCTCGGGCGTGAACCGCCACGACCGCCACGATTCCCCCGAGGCGCGGGCAAAGG
>JBAVMZ010000255.1:0-6397 GCA_049690595.1 Occallatibacter sp.
GCGTGGAGATTGCGCGCGTCACGCTGCATGTGGGCCTCGGCACCTTCGCGCCGCTCCGCGTGGACACCTTGGCCGAGGTCCGCCTGCACAGCGAGCGCTACACGCTCACCGCCGAGACCGCCGATGCGCTGAACCGCGCCCGGGCCGAGCGCCGGCGCATTGTGGCCGTGGGCACAACCACGGTGCGGACTCTCGAGCACTGCGCCCTGACCGCCGGCGCCAGCCCGCTGGCCGCGCACTCGGGCCAGACGGAAATCTTCATCGCGCCCGGCTTCGAGTTCCGCCTGGTCTCGGCGCTCGTAACCAACTTCCACCTGCCGCAATCGAGCCTGCTGATGCTGGTCTCGGCCTTTGCCGGCCGCGAGCGCGTGCTGGCCGCCTACCGGCACGCGGTGGCCGAGCGCTACCGCTTCTTCAGCTACGGGGATTGCATGTTTCTGGCATGAGGAGCGTGAGGCAGGCCGCGGTGCTTGGACCTGCCTCTCCGCTTTGCGCAGCTATGGCCTGGTGGCGAGGATGAGCGGCGAAGCGCCCGGGGCCGGGAGAGTCCGGGCATCGACGAACCCGGCATCGCTGAGCCAGGCGCTGATCTCCTCAAACGAGTAGGTGTCCCCGCTGTCCGTGTTCACCAGCATGTTGATGGCGAAGATGAGCCCGTGGAGCGGGCCGGTGCGATCCTGGTTGACCAGGAACTCGGCGATGGCGATGGTGCCGCCTGGCGCGAGGGCCTGGTAGGTCTTGCGCAGCAGCGCCTGGCTGCGGTCGGCGCCTTCGCTGTGCAGGATGTGACCGAGAGTGGCAACGTTGTGGCCGCTGCCAAAGTCGGCTTCAAGCAGGTCGCCTTCCTGGAAGGTGAAGCGGCCGGTAAGTCCAAAACGCGCCACCGTGTTGCGTGTTACTCCGATGACTCCGTGCCAGTCGATGGCGGTCACATGCGCCTCCGGCGCGCCCTGGGCCAGCGCGATGCCCCAAACGCCGGAGCCGGCGGCAAGGTCGAGAACGCTGACAGCGCCGGAGAGCGCGAGATGCCGGGCCAGCTCCTGGGCTGCCGGGTAGCTCATGGGAAATATGTCGTTGACGAAATCGTGGAAGAACTCGCTGCCCGGGCCTTGGCGGTTCACGGCCGCTGCGGGCAGGCCGGTGCCGACCACTTCATTGAGGTGAAGCCAGTTGGGCAGCAACTGCTCGCTGGTATGGCGGATGAAGCCGCCCTGGAAGCCGGGTTTGCCGCTGACCAGGAAGGCCGCGCTCTCCGGGGCCAGCGAGTACTGGCTGCCGATCTTGTGAAGAAAGTCGAAACCAACCAGCACGTTGAGAATGGCCGTCAAGCCGCGCTTGGAGGCGCCGGTGGCTGCGTGAATCTCCTCGACTGTCTTGGCGCCGCTGTCCAGGACATCGAAGACACGGTGGCGGATGGCGGCCTCCAGCACGAGAGGCGGCGCGTAGCCAAACGCAAATTGGTAGATGCGCTCCGGCGTGGGCGCCGCGTGAACTTCAGTTGTCATGTCGACCTCGGACTTGGGGAATTCGGTCAGGGGAAACCGTGGCGGCATCATAGCAGAGCGCATATTGCACACGCCCCCGATTCCACAGTGCGTACAGCGGAATTCCTCTCCCCGGCTGCGGGAAAATCGGAGGCTGCCGGGCCGCCGGTTGCCTGCTAAACTCGGAACCGTGCCTGACCAAGAAAAACAACCCGTCTTCCTGCTCGACGCAATGGCCTTCATCTTTCGCGCCTACCACGCCATGCAGCGCTCGCGGCCCATGTCGACCCGCGGCGGATTGCCCACCGCGGCCATCTTCGTCTTCGTCAACATGATCAAGAAGCTCCGCCAGGACTTCCAGCCGCGCTACTTCGCCGCGGTCTTCGACGTGAGCGGCGAGGTCTTCCGCGACGAAAAGGCGCGCCAGATGGGCCCGCTGCGCAAGTGGAACGCGAAGACGCGGAGCTTCGACGAGGTCGACTACGCAGGCTACAAGGCCAACCGCGAGTCGATGCCCGAGGACCTCAGGCGGCAGATTCCCTATATGCGGCGGGCGCTCGAGGCCTTGCGCATTCCCATTCTGGAAGCGGAAGGCTTCGAAGCCGACGACGTGATCGGCACCTTGGCCCGCCAGGCGGCCGAAGCCGGCCACGAGGTCTTCATCGTCTCGGGCGACAAGGACATGATGCAGCTGGTCACGCCGCGGGTGAGGATTCTGAACCCGCAGAAGGACAACCTGATCCTCGACCCGGCGAAGGTGACCGAGACCCTGGGCGTGCCGCCGGAGAAGGTCGTCGACGTGATGGCGCTGCGCGGCGACGCGGTGGACAACGTGCCCGGCGCGCCGGGCATTGGCGACAAGGGCTCGGTGGATCTGATTCAGGAGTTCGGCTCGGTCGAGGCGGTGCTGGAGCGCGCCTCCGAGGTCAAGCGCAAGAGCTATCGCGAGAGCCTGGAGCAGAATCGCGCGGCGGTGCTGCTGTCCAAAGAGCTGGTGACCATCGATCAGCACGTGCCGCTCTCGCTCAACACGCACGCGATGGAGACGCAGGGGCCGGATCTCGATGCCTGCCGCGAGCTCTTCACCGAGCTTGAGTTCACCTCGATGCTGCGCGACCTCGGGACTGCGTCCGGCGGAATCTCGGTTGAGTGCGTCGATGAGCCGAGCGCGGAGCAGATCGCGGCTTTTTATGCGGCGGCGCGGGCTGAGGGCTTTGCCTTTGCGCTCGATGCAACGAACGCGGCCCAGGCTGCCGAGACCGAAGATGCGCCGCTGGCGACGCAGAGTCTGCTGGACCTGGCCGAGGCGGATGAGAAGAAGCAGGCCTTTGCGTTGGGCGTTTGCGCGGATGGCGCAACGGCGCTGCGGTTGGGGCTGACGGCGGAACTGCGCGCGCTGCTTGAGGACGCGACGGTCCCCAAGCGCACCCACGACTGGAAGGCCGCGCTGCACGCCCTTGCCGCGCACGGCGTCGCTCTCGCGGGCGTTGTCGACGACACGATGCTGCTCTCCTACGCGCTGAATCCGACGCACTCCACGCAATCGTTGGCTGACGTGGCCGCGCGCGGCAGCCAGGCCGCGCCCTCGTCGCTGGCCTCGGCCGCGGCGGCCATCCATGCGCTCGTCCCGGCGCTGCGCGAAGAAGCGGAAAAGGCGCAGGTGCTCCGCGTCTACACGCGGATCGACCTGCCGCTGACGCCTGTGCTCTTCCGCATGGAGCAGGCTGGCGTGCGCATCGACCAGGATGTGCTCGAAGGTCTGAGCCGCCGCTTCGCCGTCGAGATCAAGCGCACGGAGCAGCGAATCCACGAGCTGGCCGGTGAGAGCTTCAACATCAACTCGCCCAAGCAACTCGGCGCGATTCTCTTCGAGAAGCTGGGGCTGCCCGCGCCGGCCGCCCGCGGCAAAACCAAGTCGGTCTCGACGGCGCAGGATGTGCTCGAGGCTCTGGCCGAAAAGCACGAGCTGCCCCGCCTGGTCCTCGAGTACCGGCACTTCTCCAAGTTGAAGTCGACTTATGTGGACGCGCTGCCGCTGATGGCCGACTCGCAATCGCGCGTGCACACAACCTTTCAGGCGGCGGTGGCGGCCACGGGCCGGCTCTCCAGCGTGAACCCGAATCTGCAGAACATCCCCGTGCGCACGGAGCTCGGCCGCGAGATTCGCGCGGCCTTCATCGCGGCGCCGGGCACGGAGCTGCTCTCGGCCGATTACTCGCAGATCGAGCTGCGCCTCCTGGCGCACTTCTCTGAGGACCCGCTGCTGCTGCGCGCCTATCGCGAGAACGAGGACATCCACACGCTCACCGCCAGCGAGGTCTTCGGCGTGCCGGCCGCGGCCATGGACAAGGAGACGCGCAACCGCGCCAAGGCGGTGAACTTCGGCATCGTCTACGGCATCTCGGCCTTCGGACTCGCCGCGCAGCTCGGCATTCCCCAAGCCGAGGCCCGCGCCTACATCGAGCGCTACTTTGCGCGCTACTCCGGCGTGAAAGCGTTCATCGAAAAAACCCTCGAAGAGGCGCGCAAACAGGGCAGCGTGCGCACGCTCTTCGGCCGCCTCAGGCCGATTCCCGATCTCGAAAGCCGCAACCCCAACCAGCGCGGATTCGCCGAGCGCACGGCGGTGAACACGCCGCTCCAGGGCACCGCCGCCGACCTGATCAAGCTGGCGATGATTGCCCTCGATCGCAAGCTCACCGAGCGCCGTCTGAAGACGCGCATGGTCCTGCAGGTGCACGACGAGTTGCTCTTCGAAGTGCCAGCCGGGGAGAAAGCCGAAGTATCGGAACTGGTCCGCGCCGAGATGGAGCACGTAGTCGAGCTGAAGGTCCCGCTGGTAGCGGACCTGGCCTTCGGCGCGAACTGGCGGGATTTGTGAGGGATCGGCGGGCCGCCGGAAAATGTGGTATCTTTGTGTACACAATGGAGGGCGGCGTGCAAACAGAGAGAGTCGGCATCCGGGAATTTCGGGAGAATCTCTCCGGCTATCTTGAGTCGGAGAAGCCGCTGGCAATCACGCGCCATGGCGAGACCATCGGGTTTTACGTACCCGCGCGTCGGCGTCCGAGCGAAGCGGACCTGGAAGCCCTGCGCCGGGCCGGGCAACGGCTGGACGCCATGATTGCGGCCTCCGGAGCGGGCGAAGAAGATCTGGTGAGCGAGTTCAAAGCGCTGCGGAGGGCGCGCCGTGCAGGACGCTGAACGGCGGGCGCTGGACGCGAACATTCTCGTCCGCGCTGTGTTGGGCCAGCGGGTCCGGTCGATCCTCTCCCGATACGGAAGCTCAGTGCATTTCTTTGCGCCGGACACCGCGTTTGCCGAGGCGCGAGAGCATCTCCCTGCCATTCTCTCCCGGCGGAACGTGCCACGGGGGGGCGGTGCTCGATGCGGTGAGCACAATCGTGCAGGAAGTCGGCCCGGATACCTATTCCGCGTTTGAGCAGGTCGCGCTTTCGCGGCTGGCCCGCGCGATATCGACGACTGGCCTGTACTGGCCGCGGCGCTCGCGCTCCAGTGTCCGGTCTGGACCGAGGATACGGATTTCTTCGGAGCCGGCGTGGCTACCTGGACGACGGACCGGGTCGAGCTGTTCCTGCGCGAAGCAAGCCGGGGATGAGCTGCGCGAGGTTTCGAGTCCGTCTGGCGGGATTTGCAAGAACTAGCTGCTTGCAAGAACACGCTCGACGGCCGTGGAGAATAAGAACGGTTCAAGCGCGGGGAGATTGCGCCGGGAGACGTTGAGGCCCCACTCCGGCTCGCTCTTCAATCCTTCGTACTCGCGGTCTACAAAAACACTGCTCGACGCACGCCACACTGTGCTGGGGATCAGGTAAAGTTGAGGGGCCTTTGCCTCGAAGAGAAGCCCAAGAGCGAGATAGAGACGTTCGTCGAGAGGGAACTTCCGCTTCGGCATGAAGACATAGCCGAAAGAGCGCAATGACTTGACCTGAATTTCAAGGAAGTCTCCGCGCTCATGCCGTGCGACGAAGTCGATGCCTCGGTCGTCCACCTCGGACGAGTAAACTTGGAACCCATACATGGTGAGTTCCATCTTGACGAAGTACTCAGTGTAGGTTCCGACCTGCTGCTTGTTCAGGTATCCCCAACGGTATCGCTCTAACCTTTCAATCCTCGATTGCCTGCGTTCTTGCGCTGGCGCTGAGGTTTGTCACACGGCTACGCGCCCAGCTCCGCCCGTATCGCCTCGGCAATCGCGTCGGCGTGCCGCCGCATCGCCTCTTCGCTTTCGGCTTCGATCATCACGCGCGCCAGCGCTTCTGTCCCGGAGTAGCGGATAACAACGCGGCCCGAATCCTTCAACTCTTCCTCGGCGGCGCGGATCTTTTCGGCGATCGAGGGGATCGACTCGAGCGGCTTCTTCTCGCGCACCTTCACGTTGACGATCACCTGCGGGAAGACCTTCAAATCCGCGGTGAGTTCCTCGATGGACTTGCCCGTCCGCGCCAGCAGGTCGAGGACGACGAGCGAGGTGAGCAGGCCGTCGCCGGTGGTGGCCAGGTGGGGCAGCAGGATGTGGCCCGACTGCTCGCCGCCCAGTGCCGCCGCGTTCTTCTGCATCATCTCAAGGACGTAGCGGTCGCCCACCGGAGCGCGCATCATGCGGATGCCGGAGCGCTTCAACGCCGCTTCCAGGCCCATGTTCGACATGGTGGTGGCCACGACCAGGTCGCCGGTGAGCATGCCGCGGGCCTTGAGGTCGCGGGCAACGACGAGCAGGATGGCGTCGCCATTGATGACGTTGTTCTGCGAGCCGGCCAACATGCAGCGGTCGGCGTCGCCGTCGAAGGTGAGGCCGAGTTGCGCGCCGCGGGCGGCGACCTCGGCGGCCACGTGCTTCGGGTGCAGAGCGCCGCAGCCGTCGTTGATGTTGCGGCCGTTTGGCTCGATGT
>JBAVMZ010000256.1:0-2302 GCA_049690595.1 Occallatibacter sp.
CCTTGGCCCGCTGGTGCACGGTGAAGCTCGAGCCTTCGAGCAAGAGCGACAGCTCGCCCGTCGAGACCGTCTTCGCGCTCGGCTCCTCGGCGAACTTCAGCAGCGCGCGCAGGCGCCCGCCTTCGAATCGCCGGCAGACGAGGTACAGCCCGTAACCGTCGCCGACCAGGGCGCGGATCTGCGTGCGGTCCTTCTTGATGAACACGACACAATCGCCGCCGTACGGGTCCGCACCCATGCGGTAGGCCTCGGCCAGCAGGCCGTCGAAGCGCTTGCGGAAGTCGACGCGGTGCTGAGCCATGAGGATGCGCCGCACGGTTACCGGGAGCATGCTCAGCCTCGCCCCGCCGACCCCGCCAGTCGCACGCTCACCGACCAAGGCCCGAGCCGCAGCACGAGCTCAGGCGCTGCGACCGATTCGGCAGCCCTCGGCGCCTGGCGCGGAGGTGGCTCCTCGTCGACAACCGAGAAAACCCTGGTGTCTGGCACCGTAGCGCCTCGCCCCTGCGCCTCCTTCCACGCCATGACCTGACCAAAGGTGATGCCGCAGGTCCGGTACACGTCCGCGGGCGCCACCTCCCGCAGGAGCGCCAGCGCGGCCGACCGCAGCTCGTCGGGGATCCGCGTGCCCCGCGGGCGCTCCTTCCGGAACCGCGCGAACTGCTTCCCGAGTGCCACCAACTGTGCGTGCTCGCCTGCGACCCGCTGCCCCTGCGACCTGCTCATGCGATTGGCCTCCCGTCAGATTGACGGGACGCACGCTACGGCGCGCCAGTCGGCAGGTCAGGTGCCCGTCCGTGCACTGCTTACGTAAGCGATGGGGTGGGCTTGATCCGGTTTGGTGGACACCAAACGAAGGAAGTAAAGGTGTTCCATGGAGACGGAAGACAAGCCGAAGAGGAAGCAGCGGGTCAGGCGGTCGTTCACCGACGAGTTCAAGGCCGGGGCCGTCGCGCTGGTGCTGAAGGAAGGCAAGAGCATCTCGCGGGTGGCCAAGGAGCTCGACCTCACGGTGTCGGCGTTGTGCAACTGGGTCGAGCAGGCGCGAGCTGACGCCGGGAAGAGCACGCGGGGCACGCTGACGACCGAGGAGAAGGAAGAGCTCGCGCGACTGAGGAAGGAGGTCCGCGAGCTGCGCCTCGAACGGGAGATATTAAAAAAAGCGGCGGTCTTCTTCGCGAAGGAGAACGGGTGAAGTTCGCGTTCATCGCGGAGAAGGCCGAGCTGGGCGTCGTGCGGCTGTGCCGGGCGCTGGGCGTGTCGAAGGCAGGCTTCTACGCCTGGAAGCGCCGTCCGCAGAGCGCCCACGACATCGAGGACAATCGGCTCAAGGTGCTGGTGCACGAGGCCCACCAGCGAGGGCGGACGTACTACGGCAGCCACCGCGTCCATCGGGCTTTGAAGAAGCAGAAGGTCCGGGTCAGCCGGAAGCGGGTCATCCGCCTGATGCAGGAGGATGGCCTGGTTGGTCGTGCACGTCGGCGGTTCAAGCACACGACGGACAGCCAGCACACGCTACCGGTGGCCGAAAACCTGCTCGCACGGGACTTCACGGCCTCAGCTCCCAACCAGCGCTGGGTGGGGGACACCACGGAGCTGCTCACGCCGACGGGGAAGCTCTACCTCGCGGCGATCATCGACCTCTACTCGCGCTTCGTCGTTGGCTGGGCGCTGAGCGCGGTCAACGACAGGCACCTCACCCTGAAGGCCCTCGACATGGCGCTCCGCCGCCGGTGTCCAGGTGCGGGCCTGCTCCATCACTCGGACCGAGGCTCGCCCTACGCGAGCGAGGACTACCAGGCGGTACTGGTCGCGCACGAGATCGTCTGCAGCATGAGCCGCAGCGGCAACTGCCTCGACAACGCCGCGATGGAGAGCTGGAACAGCACCCTGAAGAGCGAGCTGGGCGAGGACTTCGACAGCCCGGCCCACGCGAAGGACAAGTTGTTCGACTACATCGAGGTCTTCTACAACCAGACCCGGATGCACTCGTCCCTCGACTACGCGTCACCTGCTGAGTTCGAGCGCGCCGCCGTCCAGACGCGGGAGGCGGCGTGAGCGTGATCGCGGTCCATCACGAATGGCCGAGATCGAAGCCCACACCGCGCCCACAAGTTATCAGTCTCCCCTCGCGCTCCCCTCGGCCTACGTCTCTCCCCAGAGGAGGTGCAAACCGGTCGGCTTCGACGACCCAAAACTACGACGACGAAGAAATGGAATAGACTCAATCAACCTGTCCACGGAATCGGATCAGGCCCATGAGTGGCAGCTTCCCCCGGCGGAGGTCGGCGCAGCCCGAACC
>JBAVMZ010000257.1:0-5502 GCA_049690595.1 Occallatibacter sp.
CCCCCGAAGGCGCCGCCGCCGCCGCCGCATGTGTTGTTATAGGCGCCGGAAGTAAAGCCGCCCTGTCCGCCGCCGATGCCGGGACTGCCGCCTACAAAGTTCTGGCCATTAATGGACGGTCCGCCGCCATTCTCGCCCACACTGAAGCCGCCGCCACCACCACCCGGGGTGAGATTTGCCCCGCCGGAGTTGCCGCCATTCCCGCCCCATGCGCTGACGCCTCCGCCCGAGCAGGAGCCGCCTCCCTCGTTGCCGAGAAAGCTGCCGCCGCCGCCACCGCCTTTGCTGTTTGCCGGCCCGCTCCCGCCAGAGGCCTTGAAACCACCGCCGCCGCCGCCCGTTCCCTGGTTGGGATAGCTGTAAGGCGAGGTCCCGCCATCGCCTCCCATGCCACCACCGCCGCCGGAAGCCTCGCCGTAATTGCCGCTTCCACCCGTCCCGCCCTTGGCGGAGTTGGAGCTGAGGGTGACGCCGGTGAGCGCGAGCGCGCCCTGGTTAAAAATCGCGCCGCCCATCCCCGCGCCCGCACCCCCGCCGGCTATACCGGCCCCGCCATTGCCACCCTGTGCAAGACCACCGGTAAGGGTCAGGTTGTTCAGCGTGAGGTTGCCGGAGGCAAGCGTGGAAATTCCGCCCGAGACATAGAAGAAGCGGAACTTGGGGCTGCCGGCGGCGCGGCTGATGGTGGCCCCATTGCCGTTGATGGTGATGGAGCTGGCGACCGCCGGGAAGGCATTCGGCCCGTACCACCAGTCCGAGGGCCCGGTCACCGAATACGTCCCGCTCGTGGCCAGGTTGATTGTCCCGCCGCCATTGGCATTCAGCGTCTGGATGGCTTTGATCAGTCCGGCCACGTCGCCGTTGGCCACGGAGATGGTCTGCCCCGCCTGCGCCCGGCCCATCGCCGGAAGCAGCGCCATGAGCAGGAGGGCAAACGCGATCGTCAGGCTGTGAACACGGTGGGATGCTGCCGTGCCCAATGGCACGCAAAGAGGGGGCTGGAACATGATTTTCGACCTCGGAGTCAAGGGTTGGTTGCGGGGGAAGGGGCCCGGTAAATCAACGGAATGCAGAGCGGGGCCAACGTGCGGCTCAATTCGGACTAAATGAGTCCACCTTAGTTCCCGCAACCTCCGCCGTCAATGGGGATTTCGATGAAATTGCCTCGGGAGCCATCCCGCCCGATGCCGGAGTCGCCGGGTGCCCCCCAGGGCAAACGCATCTGAATTCGCTCCGGCAGGGGAAGAGAGAGCTCCCCGCGCAGTTCTGAATTCAGGCGCTTTGTATCAGTCCCCCACCGACTTTGCCGACCGGCGGTGGATGAAATCTGGGGTGAACCCCTTGGGTGAGACAGGTTTGATCCAGCGTCTCGGGGACTCGCCGCTGACCTGACCGCGCCCGGGTGTCTGGCAGGCGCCTTGTCCCTACTCCCTCAGCCCGGATACAACCCCACCAGCTTGCCCTGCGCCAGGATGTGCCCCTTCATCGCCGCCTCCACCTGAGAGCGCGTCGCGCCCCCCGGCAGGTTCAGCCGTGAGTCCAGCGCGTAGAGCGCGAAGATGTACCGATGCGCCGCCCTGCCCGGTGGGCACGGGCCGCCGTAGCCGATGTCGCCAAAGTCGTTCCGCCCCTGCCGCGAGCTGTCGGGCAACAGGCCCGCCTTCGGCATCCCCTCGGGCAGCTGGCGCAGCTCCGCCGGCAGGTCGTAGAGGACCCAGTGCACAAAGGTTCCGTCCGGCGCGTCCGGGTCGGTGACGATCAGGGCCAGGCTCACCGTTCTCAGCGGCGGCGCGCTCCAGGCCAGCGCCGGCGAGCTGGAGGCCCCGTCGCAGGTGCACTTCCTGGCCACCTTGCCGCCGACGATGCTCGTGCTGGTCAGGGTCAGGGCCGGCTTGCCCCAGCCCCCGATCCCCTGGCCCCGGCAGCCGCCGAGCAGGCCCAGCGCAACCAGCGCCACCGTCCCTCGCTTCCAACCCCGCACCTTCCGCCCGCGCGCGCACACGGCTCTTGTACCTGGACCTTTCATCCCTTTTACCTTGTCCGGGACATATTAACTCGAATTGTCATCTCGCGCGTGTGATATCACGCGCCGGGCGCGGCCGGACCCAAGCCGCCCACCCGCAGGACCTTCGGCACGCGCGCCGCGACCGGCGGGAGCGCCGGAAAGGCCGCGTGCGGCTCCGCCTGGTACCAGTACGCCGTCGAGTAGAAATTGTCCGCGCGGTGGTTGGCGTGGCCGTGCTCGATGGTCACCCGGATCGACTTCTCGAAGGTGACCGGGCTCTCGGTGTGCCAGCGGTAGAGGCAATAGCGGCCGCCGATGCGCTCCGGGTCCACGATGTACGGCGCGCCCTGGTGCTGGTTGGCGAAGGGCTGCCCGTTGAAGTCCCAGGCGCCGTTGTAGTAGTCCTCGGTGCCGGTGCCGTTGATGGTCGGCAGGGCGTCTCCGTCGATGAAGATCATGTCGTCGCCTTCGCCGAACCAGCCGTCCTGGTTCTGCAGGACCGCGTGCGTGACGCCCACGAAGTGCCCACGCCCTGCTGCCTCCAGAAAGACGTAATTGCCCTTGCCGTCGAGGTTCTTGCGCCCGTTCACCGCCGCGGAGTACTCGTCGGTCCAGTCGTCGATCTCCGCTTTGCAGGGCGCCGCCTGGCGGTACTGCGCGTGGAAGCGCGCCACATCGGGCGGCACACCGGGCAGCGTCACGTAGTCCGCGGCAAAGTAGAGGTTGTCGGTCCGCAGCTTGCCCTCGTTGGTCACCGTGATCCGCGCGCCGCTCGAGAAGGGCATGGGGAAGTAGGCATTCAGCGCTTTGACCGGGGCCACGGCCGTCAGCGCCGACTGGTAGGTGAAGTACTCGCCGAGGCCGAGGCCGAAGAAGTCGCCGATGGGAACCTCGACCGAGGGCGTCGCCTCGCCGTCCCACCAGGCCCGCAGCACCAGGTTTTTGAGGTGCATGGGGTCCTGCGAGTTGATGGTGAACCAGAGGTGCGTCACCACTCCCGCGCCTTGCACATCGAGAATCGTCGCCGCCTTGCCCGGCTCGACGGGCACGGCGTCGCCGTTGCCGCCCGTCCGGTCCCAGCTCGAGCTGCGCCGCGTCTTGTAGCTCCGCAGCCGCGCCAGTCCCAGCAGTTCTTCCGCCGGGCGACGGACCCGGCCGGCATCGGTCTGGTCCTGACCGCCCTCCGCTTCAGCCGGCGCCGCGCCCAGGCTCAAAAGCCCCGCCGCCCCCGCTCCGGCCACCGTGGCCATCGCGCCCAGCAGTCGCCTGCGCGCCGGCAGATTCTTCTCAGGATTCGCTGATTCCATCAGGCTCACACTCCTCCGCGCCGCCGGCGCCAAGCCGATGGCCGCCAGCGAGTTGTAGCCGCGCCGCCCTGCCCCTGTCAAGCCGCCGCACGCGCGCCTTGTGCATTTTTCCACCCAGTTTCGCGGACCCTGCCCCGGCCTGTTATGGTCAGGGAAGGCCTGTATGAACCCACCATAGGAACCCGTGCGGATGCTCAAGCGCTGGAGAACCCGGTTACTGCTGTTTCTGGCCGTCCTTGGCCCCGGTTTCATCACCGCCAATGTCGACAACGACTCCGGCGGCATCCTCACTTATTCCCAGGCCGGTGCGCAGTTTGGTTACACCCTGCTGTGGACCCTGCTGCCCATCACCATCGCCCTCATCGTGGCCCAGGAGATGTGCGCTCGCATGGGCGTGGTCACCGGCAAGGGCTTGAGCGACCTGATCCGCGAGGAATTCGGCCTACGGCTCACCTTCATCCTCATGGTGCTGCTCGTCGTTGTGAACTATACCAATGTCGTCACCGAGTTCATCGGCATCGCGGGCTCCGTCCACCTGTTCCACGTCAGCAAGTTCATCTCGGTGCCTATCTGCAGCATCCTGGTCTGGCTGCTCGTTGTGAAGGGCAGCTACCAGACCACGGAGAAGGTTTTCCTCGTCGCCTCGGTGGTTTATATCTCTTACATCTTTGCCGGCGTGCTCTCCCAGCCCAGTTGGCACGAAGCGCTCAGGGCCAGCATCGTCATGCCGTCCCGCTCCGTCTGGCGCGACAAGGTCTACATCTACATGGTCATCGGCATGGTCGGCACCACCATCGCGCCCTGGATGCAGTTCTACCTGCAATCCTCAGTGGTGGAAAAAGGCATCCGGGTGAAAGACTACGGCGCCTCCCGGCTCGATGTTGTCGTGGGCAGCCTCTTCCAGGACCTGGTGGCCTGGTTCATCGTCGTCGCCTGCGCAGCCACCCTGTGGGTCCACGGCATGGGGGCCATCCAGACCGCGGCCGACGCCGCCGAGGCGATGCGTCCTCTGGCCGGCGACTACGCTTTCCTGCTCTTCGCGTTCGGCCTCTTCAACGCCAGCATCTTCGCCGCCTCCATCCTGCCCATCTCCACGGCCTACACCGTCTGCGAGGGCATGGGCTTCGAATCCGGCGTGGACAAGAGCTTCCGCGAAGCCCCCTTCTTCTATTGGCTCTTCACCCTGCTGATCGCCTCCGGCGGCATCACCGTGCTCCTGCTTCCCGACTCGACGCTGATCAGCTTCGCCATCCTCTCCCAGGTCCTCAACGGCGTCCTGCTTCCCGTCATCCTCATCCTCATGCTGCTCCTGATCAACCGCCGCGACCTGATGGGCGAGTACAAGAACTCGCGGCTCTGGAACGTGATTGTGTGGAGCACGAGCATCATCGTGATCGGGATGACGCTGGTGATGCTGTGGGGGATGATGCCGGGGCACTGAGGGAGTGCGCAGTCCGGACTCCGCTCGATCGCAAAGCAGTGAGGACAACGATGAAGTTGCCAAAGCGATGAGACTGTTCCGCGGTACATTACATGCTATATTCTTTAGAATGACGGAAGTGTAAGAGAGATGGAGCTTCTTGCCGAGGTCGCCCTGCTCAAGGACCTGCCCGAGAAGGGGCTTGTTCGTGGTCAGGTTGGAACCGTCGTTGAACTTCTCGCCCCCCTGAGGCCGAGGTCGAGTTCTGTGACGATCAAGGGCACACATACGCCATGGCAGCGTTGCGGTCCGATGAATTGATTCGCCTCCACCACCGCCCATACGAACGGGTTGCTTAGAGCGAAACCAGAGTTGGTGTGGCCTATTGAGCTTGGTGCAGGGTCGCCGCTCCCTGTTGGTCGCGTCGACTTGGGCGCCTTGCCTCCGAGATACAGCCACTCTGGTTTCGCTGTAGGGGAGTCGCCCCGGTTCTGGGTCTTCCATGCCTTTCGCAGACGCCCGAGAAGGGCGTGAACGATTCTGAGGCGGAAGTCCCTACGGGACTCCGGATACGTTGTTGGTAACGCCAACCCCACGCTGAAGCGCTTGCAATTACCCATATCTTCGCGCGAGCGCGATTTTGGCGAGGATTTGAGCCTCTTCCGGCGTTGGAGGGCAGCGGAGCTTTTATTTCAAAGGACCGAGAAACGGGCATTTCTACTGGCCTTTTCGTAAGTCCTTGAAAAGAAATGCGGACTTGTGGGTAATTG
>JBAVMZ010000258.1:0-2508 GCA_049690595.1 Occallatibacter sp.
GCCGCTTCCCCCTCCGCGCCGCACTGCCCCGCCCCCGCCCGCGGCGTTATCCTTGTTGTCGGAACTCCCGGATGCTCGCCTGTCACACCCGCGGGCCGCGCTTCTTCGCGCCCGCCTCCGCGCGCCTCCGGCAGACTCCGAGGAATCCTATGTCCATTCGCAGTTTCCGTTCTTTGCCGCTCCTCTGCGCCGCTCTGCTTGCGGCCGCCGCCCCCGCGATCCACGCCGAAGAAGGCATGTGGACCTTTGACAACCCGCCCCTGAAGCAACTGGCGGCCCGCTACAACTTCCATCCCTCGCAGCAGTGGCTCGACCACCTCCGCCTCTCCTCGGTCCGCCTCAACGACGGCGGCTCCGGATCCTTCGTCTCCCCCGACGGCCTGCTGCTGACCAACCACCACGTCGCCCGCGGACAGCTCCAGAAAAACTCCACCGCCGAGCACGACTACATGGCCAACGGCTTCTACGCCCCCACCCAGGCCGACGAGATGAAGTCCCCCGATCTTGAGATCAACGTCCTCATCGGCATGGAGAACGTCACCGCCCGCGTCCAGGGCGCAGCCAAGGGCATAAAGGACGAAAAAGCCGCCCTCAAGGCCCGCGAGGCCGAGATCGCCGCCATCGCCAGGCAGAGCACCGAGGCCCTCAACAAGCAGCACAACGTCACCAGCGGCTACCGCTCCGACGTCATGACCTTCTACCAGGGCGGCGAGTACTGGCTCTACCAGTACAAGGTCTTCACCGATGTCCGCCTCGTCTTTGCCGTCGAGCAGCAGGCCGCCTTCTTCGGCGGCGACCCGGATAACTTCACCTATCCCCGCTACGACATCGACATGGCCCTCTTCCGCGTCTACGAGGACGGCAAGCCCTATCACCCCGCCGACTACTTGAAGTGGAGCGCCAACGGAGCCGCCCCCGGCGAGCTAACCTTCGTCTCCGGCCACCCCGGCGCCACCCAGCGCCAGTGGACCATGGCCCAGCTCGAATCCGAGCGCATCGGCCACGGCCCCGCCATGGTCGAGTTCCTCGCCCGCCGCATCGCCGTCGCCAAAGCCTTTGCCGCCCAGGGCCCCGAGCAGGCCCGCCTCGTCGGCAACACCATCTTCGGCCTCGAAAACTCCTACAAGGTCTACCTCGGCCGCGCCGACTCGCTCGCCGACAAGGCCACCATCGCCAAAAAACAGGCCGAGGAGAACGACTTCCGCGCCCGCATCGACGCCAACCCAGAGTGGAAGAAGGAGTTCGGGTCCACCTGGGACGAAATCGCCCAGGCCCAGGCCCGCATCACCCCCGAGGTGCCCAGGCAGGTCTTCCGCAACCTCGCCTATCGCAACACCCGCCTGCTCCCGCTCGCGCTCAACATCGTCCAGTACGTCTCCGAGATCAAAATGCCCGACGCCGAGCGCCTCGAAGCCTATCACGACGCCAACCTCGACTCGCTCCGCTTCCAGCTCGCCTCCGGCGCACGCATCCCCCCCGAGACCGAAAAGCTCTTCATGAAGACCGGCCTCAAGCTCGCCATCGAGAAGCTCGGCCCCAACGACGAGTTCCTTCAAGCCTTCCTCCAGGGCGGCGATGTCGACAAGACCGTCGATGCGCTGGTCGACGGCACCCGCGTCGCCGATCCCGCCTTCCGCAAGTCCCTCATCGATGGGGGCGAGGCCGCAGTCGCCGCCTCCACCGATCCCATGATCGCCGCCGCCCGCCGCATCGACCCCGTCCAGCGCGCCTTCACCCGGCACATGAAGGAGCTCGAGGCGCCGCTCGCCCCCGCCGGCGAAAAGCTCGGCCGCGCCCGCTTCCTCGCCTACGGCCGGGACTCCTACCCCGACGCCACCTTCACCCTCCGCCTCAGCTACGGCCAAGTCCAGGGCTACCCCTACAACGGCACCGTCGCCCCGCCCTTCACCACCTTCTGGGGCCTCTACGACCGCGCCGCCAGCTTCTCGAACCAGCCGCCCTTCAACCTGACCCCGAAGGAAGCCGCCGGCCGCGACAAGCTCAACCTCACCACGCCGCTCGACTTCGTCTCCACCGGCGACATCATCGGCGGCAACTCCGGCTCGCCCGTGGTCAACAAGGAAGGCGAACTCGTCGGCCTCATCTTCGACGGAAACATCGAGTCGCTGGCCGGCGACTTTGTCTACGACGGCGAGAAGAACCGCGCCGTCGCCGTCCACTCCGCCGGCATGATCGAAGCCCTCCGCAAGCTCTACAACGCCGGCCCGCTGGCGGACGAGCTCGAAGTCAAAATGTAGTCAACAAAACGATGAGGGGGCGGGTGCACCCGCGCCCGCCCCCCATGACCGCCCGTAGTGAAAGTCCGGTTCTGAAGAGGCACGACTTCAGAGGCTGCGCAAAAGCCCGGCAAATGGCACGAGAAATGTGTCAGGGCACGACTTCAGAGGCTGCGCAAAAGCCCGGCAAATGGCACGAAGAATGTGTCAGGGCACGACTTCAGAGGCTGCGCAAAAGCCCGGCAAATGGCACGAAGAATGTGTCAGGGCA
>JBAVMZ010000259.1:0-8155 GCA_049690595.1 Occallatibacter sp.
GGCCCACGCTACAGCCGGCCAGGAGGCCGGCGCTACTCTTGTTTGAGGCGGACTTCTTTTTTGTTTGAGGCGGACTTCTTTTTTGTTTGAAGCGGACTTCTTTTTTGATGCGGATTTCCGAGACACCGCGCCGGGCTCAGTCCATCGCAATGCTGAGCTGGTGGCGCACGTCGGCGCCGCGGATCCAGAAGATGACGTCGGTGGCGATGTTGGAGGCGTGATCGGCGATCCGCTCCAGGTTCTTGGCCACCAGGATGCCGTTCATGGCCTGGGAGGTGTACTCCGGCTTCTCTTCGATGAGCTTGAGCAGGTCCTCATAGGCGCAGCGATTCATGCGATCGATCTCGTCGTCCATGGCGCGGATGGACTCGGCCAGCCGGGCGTCGCCGTCCAGCAGCGCCTGCAGAGCCGAACGGATCATGCGGCAGGCGTACTCACCCATGGCGTCGAAGTCGACGGGAAGATCGATGGCGCCGGCCTTGAGGATGTCCTTGGTGCGGCGGGTGATGGCCACCGACTGATCGCCGATGCGCTCGAGGTCGCCGTTGATCTTGATCACGGCCAGGATGAAGCGCAGATCGATGGCCATCGGCTGCTCCTTGGCGAGCAGGTCGTAGGCCATCTCGTCCAGGTCGCGCTGGGCGCTGTTGATGGCGTCCTCGTTCTGCTTGACAAACTGGCAGAGACCGCGGTCGCGGCGCAGGTAGGCCTCCACTGCCGACTCGACCGTCTGCTGCGCCAGCGCCGCCATGGCGAGAAGCTTGTCCTTCAACTCGGCAAGCTGTAGTTGAAAATGAATACGCGGCACGGCGGTCTCTCCTCTTTACGATTGTGCATCAATCGCTCGACGATTGTGCATCAAGCCATGTTATCGGCGGGCAAAAATCGCGGAGCGCATCCCATTCGTCACGTCCCTGCCCGGCATTTTCCTGCTTTGGATTAGACGCGAAGACGCCGGATTGCGGTGCTGGAATAATGGGCGCGTTCGCGCGGCGATGGGGGATTTGCGTCAGGCGCGGGCGCGCCAGCGGGGATAGCGCAACGCAAAGAGGAGGTCCTGCCAGTTGAAAAGCCCATCGTGTACGACCATCGCTTCGCGCAACGCGGCCAGGAGGCTGCGCAGACGCGGCAGGCGCGGATAGGCGAGCGGATCGCGGCGGTTGCGCAGTTCGTCGATGGCCTGGTGCAGGTTGAGCGAGATGCTGGTGGCCTGGGTGCCTGGCTCGAGCGCGGACAGCGGCCGCGGCGGCACCAAGTGGAAGGCCTCGAGCAGGAGTCCGGGCTCGTCGTAACCCAACTGCGTGACGCGCGCCGTGGTGCCGCCCAGGCGGCAATTGACTTCGAGGAAGTAGAAGCTGTCGTCGGCTTCGGCGCGCAGCAGGTCGAAGTGGAATGCGCCGGTGAGGTTCTCGCGCTCGACGAAGCGCACCGCTGCCCGTTCCAGGCGCGGCGGGAGCGGCTCCTCGACGATCGAGGTGGCAAAACCGCGGTACTTGCGGTAGGCCTTGAAGAGCCTGATGGCGAGGATGCGGCCCGCACACGAACGCACGCCGTGAAGGACGTAGTTTGGACCGAGGCAGAACTGCTGCACCACGGGCGGCTGGGTGAAGCGCGTGGACTCGAAGAGCGCGGTGAGCGCGCGCCGGCTGCCGATGACCTCGGCTTTGAAGGTGGGGTGAGCCGAGAAAGGCCGGCTGGGCCGGATTACGACCGGGTAAACATAGCCCGGGATGGTGCGGATGACCTCGGCGGAGCTCAGCAGCCAGCCGGGCAGAAGTTCGAAACCGGCCTCGACCGCGCGGTCGATCTGGTAGCACTTGTCGAGCAGCGGTTCGAGGACCTCGGGCGGGGGAGCCAGCACGCGGCAGGCAGGCTCCAGAGCGGCGCGGCACTTGCCCAGCCAGGTGAGAACATAATCGTCCTTGGAGAGGATGGCGCCGGCGCCGACGCGCTGGACAAAGTCACGAACGACGCGGAGGCCCTGCGGCGTGCCCACCAGCGCCCAGTCCATGGCGATCCCGTCTGGCTCGAGGGCGTTGGAAAGGCGGACGAACCGGCCGGAGCCGGTGACCAGCTCGATGAGATGAACGCGGATGCCGGCGCTGGAGGCGCGGCGGGCAAAGGCTAGCATGGGCGCGCAGAAACCCACCAGCACCACGGCGCGCACCGGCCGCGGCTGTGCTTCGGCCGTCAGCGCCGAGGTGCTCAAGACTTCCGGATTGTGCAATACCCGGAGCGTGCTCATCGTTTTTTGTACTGGCCGCGCCAGGAGGGCAGGATGTCGACGTCGTCCCAGGACTCCCTGCGATCGCGGCGGGCGGCGGTTTGGGATCCGTCTTCGCGATCGCCTGAGGCGGACCGCGGAGGCAGGAATTCGGGTTGAGCGAAGATGTGGACTGTCGATGTCCCGGCCGACGCAACAGCCGGCTCGGGCTGCGGCACAAATGCCGGCACAAAGGCCGGGCGTTCTTCCGGCTCTGGCGGCTCGTACGGAGGCGGTTCGGTCTCGTACTCGCGGGCGACGGGGTGGTTGTGGCCGAGCCGCTGCAGGCCGAGAGTGAAGAGGATGTTCCGCAGACCGCTCAGCCGGGTTGCCGGGCTGGCCTCCGCGGGCTCTTCGTCGTAGGCTGGTGCATCCTCGGGCACCGGCTCGGCGTAGACATGGACCGGCGGCGGCGGGACGGGCTCGGGCTGCGGCGGGCTGGGCGGGCGAACCTCGCGCCTCGGCACAGGCTGCGGCTGGCCAATCCGGTCCCAGGACTGCGCGGGCAGCTCATCCACGAAGGCAGCACTGCGCGCGGCCGCAGGCTCCGCGGCGACGCGCTGCGAGGCCAGCCTGGGCGCCGGCACAGGCTCCGGCTCGGCGGCAGCATGGGGACGCCGGAAGGGAAAGGGCTCCGCATCGCTGTCGCCTGGGGTCAGCTCGCGAATAACCGGGGGCGGCGGGGTGCTCTCGGCCTTTCGCGAAGGGGGCACGGGCGCCGGCTCCGCGGCCGCCGGTTGCGGCTTGGGCTCTTCCCGCGTTGGCGCGGCCACCGGCGCCGGGACCGGACGGGTCCGCTCGGTACGGCGCGCCGTAGAGAAGACCTGCGCGCGCAGATGCTCCTCAATGGCCTGCAACGACTGGCGGAAGGCGCGGTCGGCCTTGTCGTGGCGGACGCGATTGAGCACGAAACCGACCGAGCCCACATCGAGGCGCTGCAACGTATTGGCGGTCGAGCGCAACTGCTCGCGCGTGGTGGCGCCCGACTCGACCACAACGATCGCCGCGTCCACAAACCGGGCCAGGTACTCGGTCTCGGCAGAGACGGTCAGCGGCGCCGTGTCGGTGATGACGAGGCTGGCTCCGTCCGCCTCGGTTTCCTCGGCAAGCTGGGCCACCAGCGCCGTGGAGCGGCTGCCGCGATGGCCGTTCGAGCCATGAGCGGACGAGGCCGGCTGCGCACCGGAGGCATCCACCAGCACCGTGCCCCTGCCCATCGCCTCCAGCATGGAGCAGACGCGCGAGGCCAGCGTGCTGACGCCGGTGCCGGGGCCGGCGCCGGTGAAGATGCAGCTGCGGAGGTTGCCCTGCTGCGAGGCATGGTCGATGCCCGCGGTCAGGCGCAGCAGGTGCTCTTCGGCGGCCCCGTCGGAGACCTCGATGAAGTCGGGCAGCACGGCCATGGGGGCAAAGCCCAGCACCCGCTCCATATCCGAGGCGATGTAGACACGTTTGTCGAGCTTGTTGGCCGTGACGACAGCGGCGAGGGCGAGAAAGATTCCGGCCAGCGAGATGAGAAGCACATTGCGCAGAACCCCCGACTTGAAGGGATGCAGCGGCGGCTGGGCCGACGTGGAGAGCGAGACGGCGCCCGGCGCGGCCACCTCCATCGCCAGGTTGCGGTACTCGTCGTCGAGCGCGTTGTGGCGCGCCTGCAGGCGGGTGATGTCGGAGGAGAGGTCGGCCGCGCGCTGCATGCGGGGCGTGGCGCTGCCGGCGACGGCGGCCATGTGGCCAAGCTGCGAGTTGAGCTGCGCCTCGACGCCAGCGGTGCGCTCCAGGTCGTTGCGCAGCCGCTGCTGGAGCCGCGTTTGCGCCTTCTGCCGCAGGTCCTTCTGCATGTTTTCGAGCGAGCCGTCGATCTGGGCCAGCTCCTGCTGGTCGAGCTTGTACTGCGGGTTGCCGGGGGTCAGGTTGGCCATCCGCGAGGTGAGCGCGCCGCGGCGCTGGCTGAGCGTCGTCTTCAGGCTGATCAGGCCGGCGTCGTTGGAAACCATCTCCTCGGCTTCGGCATCGAGGGCGGCGCTGGGAGCGGCGCGGCCGACGCCGAGAACTGTCAGGCGGGCCGCGGCCTCGTCGTGCGCCGTTCGCGCCTTCACCAGCTCCTCGCGGACGCGGCTGATGTCGTCGTCGTAAGGATCGGGCGTCACCGCGCCGACGGCGGCCACACCCAGTGCCTGGTTCAGCGTCAATTGTTCGGCCCGGTCGGCTGTCAGCTCGCTCTCCACGCGGCCGCGTTCCTCGCGCAGCATGACCAGCCGCTGGTCGTCGCCGGCCTTGTCCTGGCGCGAGGCGCTCTCGATGAAGGCGGCGGCGACGGCGTTGGCCAGCGCCGCGGCCTGATCGGGCGTCGAGGCGTGGGCGGTGATGGAGAACTGGTAGCTGGTGCCCAGGCGCGCCACCTCGACGGCGTGCTGCAGCCGCTCGGCCGCAGCCTGGTCGCTTTCGCCCGAGTGCACCCAGCTTCCGTCGAGCTTTTTCAGGGCGGCCGCCATCACGTCGGGCCGGGTGACGCTCAGCATCTGCTGCTGGATATAGGTCTCGTAGGAGTTGGCGTCGAAGGGCCAGCGTTGCGGCGCGCCCGATTCCATCACCCTCGGCGGAGCCGGCTGCACGTAGACCAGCGCCTGCGCCGTGTAGATGGGCCACATCCAGAACAGGTAGAGCGCGGCCAGCGCGAAGAAGGCGACGACAATCAGCAGCGCGAGGCTGCGGTGAAGCTGCAGGCTGCGGCCGAGGTCGATCCGGAAGAGCGCCTGGTCGCGCCCGGTGGAGACAGAGCGTCCCGAAGCGGCCGCAAAGCCGCCGTCGGCGCCGTTCGCCGGGTCGAGCATTCCGGGTTGGCCGCTCAGCAGCTTCATAGATTCCCTGAGACCGCCGCCATGGTGGCGATCGAGAGCAATGGGCTGAGCCGCTCCAGGACGTAGGTGGACCGGTAAAGCGCGCTCTGCGGCACGAAGACGATCTGACCGGGCTTGAGCACGATCTCGTTGGACTTGAACGGATTGAGCACGTCGTTCATCGAGACGATGCGCGAGGTGCCGGTGGCCGGGTCCACGATCTGAATGTGGGGCTTGTTGCCGGCGCGCGTGGAGGTGCCCCCGGCCATCGAAAGCACATAGGCCAGCGTGGAGCTGGAGGTGAGCTGCACCGGCCCGGGATGCTGCACTTCGCCGAGCACGGAGACAAACTGCTCGCTTGCGTTGGGCACGTAGATCACGTCGTCGCGGCGCAGGCGCAGGTCGGCCAGCGTGTTGCCGCTCTCGATCAACTGCTTGAGCTGAACCCAGACCACCTGGTTCTGGCCGCGATAGATGGCGCAACGCTCGGGGATCTTGCCAACGCGATTGGGGCCGGTCACGAGACCGCCGCGGGTGAGCGCCTCAAGCAGCGTGGGCGTGCCGTCGAAGGTGAGCACGCCGGGACGCTCGACGGCGCCCAGGAGCATGACCCGGTTGGAGGTGTAGCGGGTGACCGTCACCTGGCAGGAGAGGTTGGTGTAGTAGGGGTCGAGGGCGGTGGTGATGGCCTTGGCTGCCTCGGGACGCGTGAGGCCGGCCATCAGCATATCGCCGGCCAGGGGGAGGGTGACGCGGCCGTCGGGTCCAACGACCAGCTTGGCCAGCATCTCGGGCCGGCCGGCAAACTCGACGGAAATCTCGTCGCCCTTGCCCAGGCGGTACTCTTCGTCGGCTGCGGGCTCAAAGTTGCGCAGGGTTTCGAGCGGGCTGGGCTTGAGCTCCGGATCGGGGGGCTGCTGGACCGGGTCCTGCGCCTTCACACCCGCCGCTGCAACGAGCAGCAGCAACAACAGAAGGTGCGCACGATGCCGGACCCAGCTCGTCATTCTCTCCCTTTCCCCCTCGGCAAACCCATGCGCGAGCGAACAGCCACCTGCAACTTGCCTTGCTCCTCGCCGGTGAGAACCCAGCGGTGGAGCATGACCGCAACCAGGGCTAGGTAAAACAACCCGGCGGTCGTCAGAATCCCCGCACCCTGCCAGCGGCTGGAGTGTTCCACCAGCCAGGAGGCAGGCAACGCAAGCGCTCCGGCTGCCAGGTAAGGAACCGCGCCGGGAACGACCACCGTCCGCAGGAACCGCGCCAATTGGAGCTCGAGCACAACCAGAACCCTCCCCATCAGCACACAAGCCGAAAGCGCCGTGGCCACTGAAACCGCCAATCCGATCCCGAGTGGCGTCCAGCGGCCCTGAATCCACCTCGCCGCCGGCAGAGTCACGGCCAAAAAAAGCAGGTTGGGTATCGAGTAAGTAAACTCTTCGTAGACACGACCCATACCTCGAAAGACCGAGGTTCCCGCTCCTGTGAGCATATGGAATTGCATGGCCAAGCTAAATACCACAAACAGGGGGACAAGCGAGTCCCTCATAGGTAACCCAGGACCCAGCCAAACGTGCAGAATGGGCGCGGCCCAAAAGGCCATCAAAGCCACGAAAGACGCCGTACAGAGGTTGGAATAGCGTGCTCCGGCCAGGTATAACTCGCGGAGGTTACCAAGGCGTCCGGGCTGGTCGCTGGCGGCGTCCACGTGGGCGGCGGCGGGCAGCAGGGCGGCAAAGAAAGCCGTGGGAATTGCCGAAAGCGAAACAGGCCACTTGCGGGCCACGTCGAGCAGGCCGGCGGCCGAGGCGTTGATCAGCCCCAGCGCCGCCACCCGCTCTACCGAGGCCAGGAAGATCGACAACATGCTCTGGAACTGAACCAGGCCGCCGAAGTGGAGGACGTACCTGAGCGATTCGCGGCGGATGAGCCGCGGCGAGAGATGGAGCCACTTGAGGGTGCGCCGCGCCCACCAGATAGTGAGCCCGTCGTTGATGACCGTGCGCACCAGGTAAGCCTCGGCCAGACCGGCGATGCCCCGTCCGGCCAGCACCAGCCAGACCACCATTGCGAACTCGGCCACGATGCCGATGGTCAGGAAGAGCTGTGTGGAGGCGATCTGCTGCGTTCCGGTGAGGATGTCGGCGAATGCGTTCAGCGCGATCGAGGACAGGAAGACGCCGAGCACGATGAGCACGGCTTCCCTGCCGTCGGCGGCGTGCGCCTGGGGAAGGTGCAGCCAGGGGGCAATCCAATGCCATCCGAAGAAGAAGCAGAAGAAGACCGCGGCGCAGACGGGAATGGTGACGGCCAGGCCAGTGGAGAGCAGGGCGTTGGCCTTGTCGTATTCCCGGCGCGCATGGAACTCGGCGACGTACTTGATGTAGACGTTGGAGATGCCGAGGGTGGTAACGCCGACGTAGGTTACCAGGATGAAGATGGTCGTCCAGATTCCGTAGGCCTCGAGACCGATGTGCGCCAGCAGGAACGGAACCAGCAGGACGCCGCGGGCCATGTTGACCACGCGGGCGACGATGGTGACGGCCACGTTGCGCCCGAAGCGCCGGCCCACCTCCTGGAGCGGTTGCGCCTCGCCGCCGGGTTTGCCCATCAGGCGGCCGGCTTCGGGGTCGAGCGTCCAGTCGATCTCGCGGTCGGGCGAGTCGCCCACAAGCTGCCCTTCGCTCATCGGCCGCCTCCCTGCCGCTCGGTGCGGACCCAGGCGGCGCGCCGGCGGGCGTGGCGCAGGACGTGCGGCGTGAGGACGGCCTTCCATGCCAGGTAAAGCGGAGCGGCGGCCAGGGCCGCCAGGTCGCGGACGGGCTCGGGGCCCAGCAGCGCCGAGCCCATTGCATACGCCAGCGTAACGGCAAGGCAAACCAGCACGTAGATGCGCACCCAGGCAAAGGGCAGCAGCGCGGCCACGAGAAGGGCCAGCACTGCGCGCGCCAGGGGCAGGCTCCAGAGGTCGGCCAGCGTCTCCACGGCGCGCCAGCGCCCGCGGAGCAGAGCAGCCAGCAGAGCGCGCGTGGAACGGCGGCCGGCCTGCAGG
>JBAVMZ010000260.1:0-3658 GCA_049690595.1 Occallatibacter sp.
GGCCCTGAACGGTGGTGGCTGCGTTCGTAGTCACCGCGCCGGTCGAACCGTCCGAGTTTTTGTAGTTGATGGTCATCGTGGTCGACGCCAGCGTATCGGTCAACTGCGCGTTGCCGCTTGCGCCCGTGCCGTTCGACAGATCGAAGAAGATGTTGGTGCCCGTGTTGTAGGCCATGGCGCCGTTGGTGTCGCCCACGCTGGTCGAGGTCAAGGTGTCGATGGTCAGGTTGTTCAGCGACGCGCTCTGGGTCGAGGAATCGCCGGTGTAGATGCCTACCGTGCCGTGCCCGAAGACCGTCGTCTGGTTGTAAGTCGTGGTCGAGCCGATGTTGTTGATTTCCGAAAGAATCGACTGGTATTCCTGATTGGCGGCGGTGAACTGCGATCCGGTGAGGGTGCCGTTCGAGGCCTCGGTGGCCAGCGTCACGGCGCGGTTGAGCAGGTTCGTCACTTGCGAGAGAGCTCCGTCGGCCACCTGCAGAAGGCCCACGCCTTCTTGCGCGTTGGTCTTGGACTGGGTCAGCGCCATCGAGTTGGCCTGCAGGCCGTTGACCAGCGAGAGGCCGGCGGCGTCGTCGGCGCCGGAGTTGATCTTCGACCCCGAGGACAACTGCTGCAGTACATTGCTCAGGCTGTTGGAGGTGTTGTTCAGGTTATTCTCCGCGTAGACCGCGGAGATGTTATTCAGGACACCCAGGGACATGGGCTTCTCCTTTTTCGATGCGTGAATTAGCGGTTCCTGGCCGGATCGCGCGCCCCTGTTCTGTCTAGCTTGGGGCTGCTTCGTCCGGCGAGTCTGCCGCCGCATCTGGCCCCTTCTTCGGCCCCTGCCGCGCGGACTTTATGCGCCTGCCGGAAGTGTCCACGGGGCGGACAGTCACCGGCCTTTCTCTCTAATCTTTCAATCTTTCCCCTTCCCCGCCGATAACCCATCCAAAGGAGCTTGACGAGCCATGATCGAACTCACGCGGCTCAACGGCAACCCGCTGGTATTGAACAGCGACCTGATCAAAACCGCCGAGGCCTCGCCGGACACGATGCTCACCCTCATCAACGGCGAGAAGATGATCGTGCGCGAGACCTGCGCCGAGGTGGTGGAGCGCATCCTGGCCTACCGGGCGCGGCTGCTGGCTCACGTGGCGCGCCGCCTTCCCGCCTTCGGCGACTTTCAGAAGGTGGTGGCGCTGGCCAGCCTGGATCTGAGCGAGCAGCCGCGCCCAGCGCCCCCAGCGCGCAACGGCACGGCTGGGGAGCACTGAAGCCGCGATCGATCTCCCGTGCGCGTAAACACTCAAGGAGCCTGTCATGGATAAAGGCAGCATCGGCGGAGTTCTACTGGCTCTGGTTGGCATCGTCGCCGGCCTGCTGATCGAAGGCGGCAACCTGGGCCAGGTGCTGCAGCCCACTGCCGCCCTGATCGTCTTTGGCGGCACCATGGGCGCGGTGCTGCTCCAGTTCCCCCTGCCCACGGTGCTGGCCGCCTTCGGCCGCCTGGCGCACGTCTTCGCCGCGCCGCGCAAGCACAACGATCAGTTGATCCGCCTGCTCGTCTCCTTTGCCAACAAGGCTCGCCGCAACGGCGTCGTCTCGCTCGACAACGACCTGCAAACCATCGAGGACCCGTTTCTGAAGCAGGCGCTGATGCTCGCCGTCGACGGCACCGAACCGGCGGAACTGCGCAAGATCATGCGCGTCATGCTCGACTCGAACAGCGAGAGCGAGGACCGGCTGCCCGCCGTCTTCGAATCGGCCGGCGGCTTCTCGCCCACCATCGGCATCCTCGGCGCCGTCCTCGGACTCATCCAGGTCATGCAGCACCTCGACAACATTCAGGAGGTCGGCCGCGGCATCGCGGTCGCCTTTGTCGCCACTATCTACGGCGTCGGCGCCGCCAACCTCTTCTTTCTGCCCTTCGCCGGCAAGCTCCGCATCCGCCAGCACGAGGACGTGCAACGCCGCGAGATGATGCTCGAAGGCGTCGTCTCCATCCTCGAAGGCATGAACCCCCGCATGCTCGAAGTCAAGCTGACCGGCTTCCTCGACAAGTCCTCGCGCGAGCTGAAGGAGCGCGCGGCATGACCCGGCGGCGTTCGCACGGAAAGATCAACCACGAGCGCTGGCTGGTCTCCTACGCCGACTTTATTACCCTTCTCTTCGGCTTCTTCGTGGTGCTTTACGCCTTCGCCAAGAGCGACCAGAAGAAACAGATGCAGGTGGCCGAATCGATCGACACCGCCTTCCGCTCGCTGGGCATCTTTCCCGACGCCACACGCAAGCCGAGCAGCACGGCCGCAACCAGCGGCACCGAACAGCCCGCCATCCCCATGAACATCGTGATGGGCGAAGACGTGCTCTCACCGGCCCAGGTGCGCGACGATCTCGAGCACATCCGCCGCGAACTGACGCAGACGCTCTCCAACCAGGTGGCCCAGCACACCGTCAGCCTGCGGATGGGCCGCGACGGTCTGGTCATCAGCCTGCGCGAGGCCGGCTTCTTCGATCCCGGTTCGGCCACGCCCAAGCCCGCCACCCTGCCCACGCTCAAACAGGTGGCCGCCTCGCTCGGCCGCACCGCATACGACCTGCGCATCGAAGGCCACACCGACAACTTGCCCATCCACACCGCCGAATTCGACTCCAACTGGGAGCTTTCGGCGGCGCGCGCCACTCACATTGCGCGGCTCTTTCTCGACCTGAAGGCGCTGCCTGCGGACCGCATCTCCGCCGCCGGATATGCCGAGTTTCACCCCGTCGCCAGCAACAACACCGCAGAGGGCCGGGCGCAGAACCGCCGCGTCGACCTGGTCGTGCTGCCCCGCTCGCGCATCAACTTCTCCGTCCCCGGCCTGCCCCGCCCCACCGGCGCGTGGAAGAAGATCACCGACGAGTGAGCCGGGCGGCCTCGCCTGCTCCGCTCACTCCACCCCCAGCACCTTCACGATCACCCGCTTCCGCCGCTGACCGTCGAATTCGGCATAGAAGACGCGCTGCCAGGTCCCCAGGTCGAGCCGCCCGTTGGTCACCGGCAGCGTGGTCTCGTGATGCAGCAGGAGCGACTTCAAATGCGCGTCGCCGTTATCTTCGCCGGTGCGGTGGTGCTTGTAGTCGGGCCGCGCCGGCGCCAGCTCCTCTAACCACTTCGCGATGTCCTCGATGAGACCGTCCTCCAGGTCGTTCACATACACCGCCGCCGTGATATGCATCGGCGACACGAAACAGAGGCCGTCGCGCACGCCGCTGCGCCGCACGACTTGTTCCACTTCGTCGGTGATGTGCACCATCTCCCGCCGCTTGCGCGTCTCGAAAACCAGATACTCGGTATGGCTCTTCATTCGCTTCCTTCCTTGTCTTCCTTTCCAGCCCGCGGCCCGCCTGCCTTCGCTGGGCCTCCGCCGCCAGCCTTTATCCTAAAACCAGCCGTGACCCAGCTCTCCCAATCCGCCGGCGCGCACTTCGAACGCGCTCTCGATCTGGTCGCCGCGGGCTCGCCCGCCGAGGCCGCCGGCGCCTTTCGCGCCGCCATCGCCGCCGACCCCGGTCACATCGATGCCCATCATGGCCTGGTCCGCGCGCTGGCCGATGCCGGCCGCTTCGAACCCGCCGTCGGCGCCGCGCTGGCGCTGACCGCGCTCACCCCGCAGGACCCGCTGGCGCACAC
>JBAVMZ010000261.1:0-9204 GCA_049690595.1 Occallatibacter sp.
CGCCTGGACCGCGAGACCCAGCCCGCCGAGGCCAGCCGCGAGCTGCTCGAGGCGCTGAAGATCTCGCCCGAAACCGAAGCCGACACCCTCCTGGCCGCCACCCTGGCCGAGCAGTCGGGCGAGTACGACGCGGCCGAGAAGGCCTACCGGCGGCTGCTCGAAAAGAACCCGAAGTCCGCTCCGGCCACCGCCGGGCTGGTTCACCTGCTGATCGCGCGCCGCGAGTTCCCTGAGGCGGAAACGATGCTGCGGACCGCGCTCGACCAGGCCCCCGGCGACCCGGCTCTGACGGCGCAACTGGCCGCCGTGCTCGCCGCCCAGAACAAGGGCGAGGCCCTGCCACTGCTCGAGGAACTGCACAAATCCCATCCCGGCGACCTGGCCATCACCCGGATGCTGGCCGAGATCCGCTCGGAGGCCGGCGACACGGCCGGCGCCGACGGGCTCACCGTCGAGCTGCTCAAGCGGAACCCCGATGATGCGGCGCTGCTGGTGGCGCACGGGCAGAACCTGATCCGCCAGTTGAAGTACCAGGAGGCGCTGGGCGTCTTCGACCGGGCCACCCGCGCCAACCCGGCCAGCGGCGACGCCTGGGCCGGGCTGGCCTTTGCCGCCTCCAAAACCGGCCATCCCGACCTGACCCTGCACGCGCTCACCGAGCGCTCGAAGTACCAGCAGGAGGTGCCGGCCACCTACTTCCTCTGGGCGACGGCCTACGACGCCCTGCACAACAAGGAGCAGGCCGCGGTCTACTACCACCACTTCCTGGACGTGGCCGGAGGCAAGTTCCCCGATCAGGAATGGCAGGCGCGGCAGCGTCTCATATTGCTCGAAAAAAAGTCCGGCGATAAGCGATGATGCCTCAATGCGGACGGCACTCGCCAGGGCCGGGGTGCAATGAGGCGGAGCAAAAGCGAAGAATCCGCTTGCGCAAATTGGACCATTCGTCTCATAATCACGGCCTAAGGCGGTTCCGCACCGGTGGAGGTTCCCATGAGGCGCGTGATTCCGGCGGCGATTCTCTTCTTCCTGATCGGTGCAATCCCCCTCTGCGCCGCGGGCCTGGACGACAGAACACCCGACCAGCAGAGCATTGACGCGCTGGCCGCTCGCGCCAAACTGGCCCAGCCCCGCGAGCAGTGCTTCCTCTACGCCGAGCTTTTGCACGAGATGACCGAGCTGAGCATGCGCCAGTACTCGGCCGGCGAGGTGGAGAAGGCCTCCGACATGCTGAAGCAGATACAGGACTTGGCGCACAAGATCCACCTCTCGGTCTCCGAGGACGACAAGCGGCTGAAGAACGCGGAGATCCTTCTGCGCCACACGGCCTTCCGGCTCACCGGCCTGCTGCACGCCTCCAGCGTCGAGGACCAGCCCCTGGTGGCCCAGACGCTTGCGCTGGTCAACAAGGTGCAGACCGAAGCCATGATGCAGGTCTTCAAAAAGTAGCCCAATCTCCCTTCCACAAGGCCTCGGTCCGCCGGGGCCTTTCTTTTTCCCCGCGCCCGCCCTTTGCCGCCCGCGCGCGGCTGTGCTCAAATGAAGGCGCCGGAGGTCCCCACCCATGCGCCCGTCCGCACCGACATTGCTTCTTCCCCTGGCCGCCCTTCTGCTTCTGGCCGCGCTGCCGCTGGCGGCGCAGAAGGAAAAGCGCGAGCCGCTGACCGAAGCCCAGATCGAGAAGATCCGCGAGGCCGGCATCTACCCCAACGAGCGGCTCAGCCTCTACACCAAGTTCCTCGACGAGCACGCCGATACCCTCAAGCAGCTCACCGGCCGCGTGCGCTCCCCGGCACGCGCCAAGCGGCTGAACGAAGAGCTCGAGGACTTCACCGCGCTGATGGACGAGCTGGGCTCGAACCTGGACCAGTACGCCGATCGAAAGGCCGACATCCGCAAGGCGCTCAAAGGATTGACCGAGGCCACCGGGCGCTGGCAGTCGGTGCTCAACGGCCTGCCCGGCGAGCCCGGCTTCGACCTCTCGCGCAAAGAGGCCATCGAGAGCCTCGACGACCTGGCCGACCAGGCCAAGCGCCTGCTGACCGAGCAGACCGAATACTTCAAGCAGCACAAGGACGAAGCGGGTCAGGACCGCGCCGAGCCAAAACCGTAGACAGGGATCAGGGATCAGGGTTCAGGGTTCAGGGTTCAGGGTTCAGGGATCTGGGGTCAGTGGGCGGCTGCCGCTCGCCGTCGGCTGTTGCCGTCCTTCCGGCCTCGGACAACCGGTCCGGCGGGGCCTCGTCCGCCTTTCCGGACTTCACCACAAAGACTCCGGCCGGCTCCGCGCCGCCGAACCCATCTTGCCGACGATCCCCAATCCCCGATCCCTGTCCACCTCCGCCGCCATTTGCTATCCTCGACATTGGTGGTTTCCGAATTTGTTCCAATCTTTGAGCAGGAATACCGCGTGCTGCGCCCGCGCGCGCCGATGCCGCCGATTACTGTCCGCTTTCGCCGCTTCACCTCGCTGAACACCACCATCCGCCTGCGCGAGGGCAAGATTCACGCCAGCCTATCTGACATCCTGGAAGGCGCGCCGGAGCCGGTCATCCGCGCCATCGCCCACATTCTGCTGGCCAAGCTCTACAAGAAGCCCATCGACCCCACCCACAACCTGCGCTACAAGCGCTTTGCCTCGAGCGCCTCGGTCACCCGGATCACCGAGCAGGTCCGCAGCGCCCGCGGGGCCAAGCGCTTCTTCGGGCCCGAAGGGCGCTACTACCACCTGGAAGAGGTCTTCGACTCGCTAAACACACGCTTCTTCGGCGGCCTGCTGGGCCGGCCCGAACTGACCTGGAGCGAGAGCCACGCCCGCCGTTCGCTGGGCCACTACGACGCCGCCCACAACACCATCGTCGTCAGCCGCGTCTTCGACCGCCCGTCCAGCCCGCGCTACGCCATCGAGTACCTGCTCTACCACGAGATGCTGCACCTCAAGCACCCGGTCAAGATGCGCGGCCTGCGCCGCTGCGTGCACTCCCGCGAGTTCAAGCAGGAAGAAGCGCTCTTCCCGCAACTGGCTGAAGCGCTGGCGTTTATTAAGCGGCTGTGATGCAGGAAGTAGGGAGCAGTTCCCGTGCATCCAGGCCCGTGGACTACTTCACGATGCGCGGAGGAACGCCGCTGAGATACCGACTACCGGTTTGCCGGGAATCCAGCCGGGGTCTGGAAATCACGGAAAGCCGCCGGGATGCCGGCTTTTGGGGAGTAATCTGCTAGAAGGCGCTTTCCGGACCGTTGCCCTCTTCTTTAAGGTTAGCCCGCAATGAGAACAACGTTGTCGGAACGGAGCACAAATCCAACGTGCAAAATACGTTCGTAGTACGATGGTTGAGTCCCATCGGAACGGGCGCCATAATCTCTCACGTTGTTCGGTTACGAACATGGGAAAGACTGCTTCTCGCCGACCGCTTCTGCTTCGTTTCACGTGGGCCCGCGCCGTGATCGCGGCCACGCTGGGCCCCTGTCTCACCTGCGTCTTCTTACTGCCATCCCAGGCTCACGCCCTCGATCCCAACAAACGCATCACCCAGTACATGCACACGTCCTGGCGGATACAAGACGGCTCTCTGCCAGCAGGCATGTACCACATTGCCCAGACCCCGGATGGCTTTATCTGGCTTCTGTCTCTTCCGGGAAATGTTTACAGGTTCGATGGCATCAAGGTTCTGGCTTGGCGTTTTCCTACCGGAGTTCCTAAATCTATCGCCAACCTTTATGCCGACCGCCAGGGTGGGCTTTGGCTAATAGGAGGCCCGCCGGGCATTTTTCGCCTGAAAGATGGTGTTGTTACTTCTCAGTTCGACTTGGACGTAAAGATGTTTCAAGCGATCGGCGAAGATGCGGACGGATCTTTATGGGTGTTGCTCCGTGACGCCGACGCGCCCCTTTGCCATCTGAGCAGTGTGCCCAGGTGTTTCGGTAAGGCCGATGGCATACCTACCTCTGCAGTCAACTCCTTGGTGGCCGATGGTAAAGGGGGTTTTTGGCTCGGAGGCGAAACCGCCCTTGTGCACTGGCATGCCGGCACTTCGGAGACGTACCCGATCGAAGCGGCCAAGGCTGGTGGAATCGAGATTCGCAACCTGACACTTGGTCCCGATGGAACTTTATGGGTGGGTTCTGGCAGCGTAGGTCCCGGCCAGGGGCTCATGACCTTCAAAAATGGCAAACTGAAATCGTTTGTGACTTCCGCGTTTGATGGCTCTGGCCTTGAGATCGGAACGCTGCTGTTCGACCGAGATAGAAATCTCTGGGTCGGCACTGTGGGAAAGGGACTTTTTCGTATCCATGGAAACGTGGTGGACCATTACGACCACACGAATGGATTGTCAGGCGATTCTGTCTGGGCTCTTTTCGAGGATCGCGAGGGTATTGTTTGGGCAGGAACCACGAGCGGAATAGATAATTTCCGCGATCCGGCGATAGCCACATTCTCACCGTCGGAAGGATTGGCCAAGGACTTAGTCGCCGGCATTCTGGCCAGCGGAGATGGCAGCATCTGGGCAGCGAACTCCGGATCGCTCGATCACATTGTCAACGGAAGCGTTTCGTCCATTCGCACCGGCAAGGGTCTTCCGGGTGAGCAGGTAGCCGCGATGCTGGAGGACCGTGCAGGCAACCTGTGGGTAGGAGTAGATGAAGGACTCTATCTGCTCAAGGACGGGAGGTTCCGCCGGATTCCGGAACCGAAACACGAGCCCCTTGGGATGGTGACGAGCCTCACCGAGGATGTGGGCGGAAATATTTGGGCGGCCTGCAAAGGCAAACCGCGAAAGCTTGTCCGCATTCGCGATTTCGAGATTCGTGAAGTGATTCCCGAACCGGAATTCCCCCCAGCACGCTTGGCTGCGGACCCGCATGGTGGAATCTGGATAGGGACCCGAGATGGGCAGATCGTGCTTTTCCGTAACGGCGTTGTGGAAACGAAGTTTCCTCTGAATCCCGGAGGTTATCCTGTCACCTACCAAATCATTCCTCAAAACGATGGCTCTGTCCTCGCCAGCTCCGAGAATGGACTGGTTGGATGGCGCCAGGGAACACTCCAGCGTCTGACAACCATGAACGGCTTGCCCTGCAACGAAATCATTACTTTTACCCCTGACAAGGAGAACCGGTGGTGGCTCTACACCCGCTGCGGGGTTGTCGAATTGCGGGATTCCGAGCTGAAGCGATGGTGGACAAATCCGGATGCCGTGTTGCAGACCCGGGTTTATGATCAACTGGACGGTGCACAGCCGAACCTCGGCTCGTTCGGCTTGGCCGCCATCTCTCCGGACGACCGTGTCTGGTTTGCGAACGGGCTGGTTGTGCAGGTCCTCGACCCTTCCAGACTCGCGCAGAAAGCCCCGAATGCGGAGACTTACATCGAGTCCTTCGTCGTCGATCGAAAAGAGTTCCCAGCGACCGCAAACCTCGAGGTCCCACCCCGGCCTCGCGACCTGCAGATCAACTATACTTCGCCAACCTTCGTGATTCCTCAAAGGGTCAAGTTTCGTTACCGCCTCGATCCCTACGACCATGATTGGCATGAGGCTGGCACACGTCGAGAGGCCTTCTACACCGACTTGCCTCCAGGGAAGTATTCCTTTCGGGTGATCGCAGCCAACAGTGACGGCGTCTGGGCGGAAACCCCCGCCAAGCTGGATTTCTCTGTCGCCGCGGCGTACTACCAGACGAACTGGTTCCGCGTCCTCTGCGCGGTGTTCTTTGTGGCACTGCTGTGGGGGGCCTACCAGTGGCGTGTCCAACAATTGCGTCGTCAGTTCGAGATGAAGCTGGACGCGCGTGTAAGCGAGCGCACACGCATTGCGCGCGAGCTGCACGACACTCTGCTACAAGGCGCCCACGGTTTGCTGCTCCGGTTCTCGACCGTTTCCCAGTTACTGCCGGAGCGTGCGGTGGAGGCGAAAGACAGGCTGGACAGCGCCATCGAGCAGACCGCGGAATTCATTACCGAAGCTCGGGATGAGGTGCAGGGATTGCGCGATTCGACAACTCAAACCAATGATCTGGCACAGGCGATAAGCACCCTCGGAGAAGAACTTGCAGCGGACTCAACCGGCCACCGCCCGGCATTCCGTGTAGCCGTTGAGGGCCAGTCGCGAGATTTGCATCCCATCCTTCGCGACGAAGTGTATAAGATTGCTGCCGAAGCGCTCCGGAATGCCTTTCTTCATGCAAACGCAAAGCAGGTCGAGGTCGAAATCCGTTATGACGATGAGAGCTTCCGGTTGCGGGTGCGGGATGACGGAAAGGGCATTGATGCAGCGGTTCTCTCGGCTCAGAGCCGGGAGGGTCATTACGGCTTGCCGGGCATGAGGGAACGCGCCACACTCATAGGAGGCAAGCTGACTATATGGAGCGAAGTCGACGCAGGAGCCGAAGCGGAACTGCGCGTTCCTGCCAGCATCGCCTATGCGACTGCTCGTCGACGTTCGTGGTTGTCGCAAGCATTTGCCGCGAAGGCGAGGGGGGAGTAAGAGACCAGTCATGAGCGCCGACGCCTCGCGCATTCGAATTCTTGGGTTGACGACCATCCGCTCGTGCGCGAAGACCGCTGAAAACTCCTGAAACTTATCGTAAGCCGTGCACAATTCGCTGCGTTTCCGATTCGTACCGACAAACACCGCAGCGTCAGGGAACGGGCTCTTGCCTGGATCATCGGCAACCCGGAGATCACAACCGCTTGCCCCGATATTCGGTTGAGGCGGGCATTCTCGGGCCAAATCCCCCCTGAGGAGTGGTTGTCCGGGCAGGAACGGACGTGTTCCGAGCTTCCGCAGGCCGTCTGGCCCACAATGCCCTGCCCCCTGTTCCCTGTTCCCTGCCTCTGTGACGCCGCCGCTTGACCGCGCCGCGGGCAGGGTGATGAACTTCTTGAGGTTTGCCGCGCCGGTTTCCGCCGCGCGGCTGCCGTGGAGAACCGCGCTCGATGAATGCGACCGAAATCACATCTCTTCCTGAAAACGCCTACGTCCCCCTGAAGCCCGGCGAGAGCTACACGCCCGTCGTCCCGGCCCACCTCCAGCAACCGGAACTGACCTGGCGCTCCATCCTCTGGGGCATCATCTTCTGCGTCCTGTTCTCCGTCGCCTCGGCCTACTCCGGCCTGAAGGTCGGCCAGGGCATGGAGGCGGCCATCCCCATCTCCATCCTGGCCATCGGACTGGCGCGCCTCTTCAAGCGCCGTTCCACGCTGCTGGAGAACGTCATCATCACCGGCATCGGCGGCGCCTCCGGTTCGGTGGTGGCCGGCGCCATCTTCACGCTGCCGGCGCTTTACATCCTGCACCTGGACCCGCATCCGGTGCAGACCATCTTCATCTGTCTGGCCGGCGGCTGCCTGGGCGTGCTCTTCCTCATCCCGCTGCGCCGTTACTTTGTCCGCGAGACCCACGGCCAGCTTCCCTTCCCTGAGGCCACCGCCATCACCGAGGTCCTGGTCACCGGCGAGAAGGGCGGCGCGCAGGCCAAGCTGCTCATCCAGGCCACCGTCATCGCCGCCATTTACGACTTCGTCGCCACCACCTTCCACGTCTGGAAGGAGTATCTGAACTTCCAGTTCGTGCCCGTCATGCGCTCGCTGGCCGACAAGGGCCGCATGGTCTTCAACTTCGACGCCGTCGGCTTCATCCTCGGCCTCGGTTACGTCATGGGACTGCGCAGCGCGCTCATCTTCTGCGCCGGCGGCATCCTGGCCAACTTCGTCCTCGTCCCGCTGATCTGGTTCCTCGGCGCCCACATGGATCTCGCCGTCTATCCCGGAACCTCGCCCATCTCCCACATGACGGCGCTCGAAATCTACCGCAACTACGTCCGCTTCATCGGCGTCGGCGCCATCGCCACGGCCGGCATCGTGGGCGTGCTCAAGTCGATGCGCGTCATCGTGGGCTCGTTCTCGATTGCGCTCAAGGCCTTCCACGGCGGCGAGGGCGCGGCGCCCGAGCGCACCGATCGCGACATCTCGATGATCTCCGTTCTGGTGGGCATCGTGCTGGCCTCAGTGACCGTGGCCATCTTCTTCACCAGCCTCAAAGCCGCATGGATTGCCATCGGCGTGGGCCTGGTGCTGACGCTGCTCTTCAGCTTCTTCTTCACCTCGGTCGCCGCCAATGCCATCGCGACGACAGCCAACAACCCGGCCTCGGGCATGACCATGCTCACCGTCATCGTCTCCTCTGTGGTCCTGCTCAACTTCGGCCTCTCCGGAACCACGGGAATGTTCTTCATCATGGCCCTGGCCGGCATGGTCTGCACCGCCCTCTGCGCATCGGGACAGTTCATTACCGACCTGAAGATGGGTTACTGGCTCGGCTCCACGCCCGCCGCGCAGCAGAAGGTCAAGTTCCTCGGCGTCGCCGCCGCGGCCATCACCGCCGGGCTCACCATCATCCTGCTCGCCCACGCCTTCCAGTTCGGCGAGGCCGCGCCGGGCGACCCGCGCCAGGTGCTGGCCGCTCCGCAGGCCTCCATCATCAAGGCGCTGGTCGTCGGCTTTATGAGCCGCCAGCCCGTCGCCTACCTGCTCTTCGGCATCGGCGCCATGATCACGCTGGTTCTGGAGATGCTGGGCAAGTCCTCGCTGGTCTTTGCCCTGGGCATCTACCTGCCGCTGGGGCTGACCTCTCCGATTCTCGCCGGCGGCTTCCTCTCGCACCTCATCAACCGCAAATCCGAAAAGGCCGGCGGCGAGCGGGGCAAGAGCATCCGCGAACGCGGCGTTATTCTCGCCTCCGGTCTGATGGCCGGCGGTGCGCTGGGCGGTGTGCTGGGCGCGGCGCTGCGCCTCTTCCCGTGGTACCGCGAGAACCTCGTCGAGACGCCCTTCTACGCCAGCGAGCCCATCGGCCAGAGCGTCTCCGCGATACTGTTTATCTGCCTGTGCGTCTACGTCTGGCTGGGCTCGATGAAGAAAGAGAGGGTGAACTGATGGATCAGGGAGCAAAGTATATTGCAGAGGCCGTTCTCGGCATCGACACGCTGTGGGGCGGCGACGTGATGTGCCCCTCGGGCACGGGGCGCTTCATCGCCGATTCGTGGTTCAGTGACAATCCGCTGCCCGCGGCCTACACCCACCCGGCGGCCGCCCGCCTGCGCGAGACCGGCGGCGTCGGCGGCAAGGCCATCGACCAGCAGGCGCTCGACCAGTACCTGGCCGGCGTCGACCTGCTCGCGGCCATCGCCGGCGTGCGCGAAGAG
>JBAVMZ010000262.1:0-2812 GCA_049690595.1 Occallatibacter sp.
TACCCATACCGCCGCACCCGGAAGGGATACGCGTACTCCAGCGCCTCGACCGGCGTGTTCAGCGAGTTGGTCATGTGCGTCTGCACGCCGCTGATGCCGTCCAGCCCGGGGCGCGCGCCCATGCCCCCGGCCACCGTCTCGTAGTAGGTAAACGGCTCCCCGGTGCGCGGGTCCACGCCGCCAATCGTCAGGTTGCTCATCGTCCCCGCGCTCGCCGCCGGAATCCGCTCCGGCGCCGCCTGCGCCAGCGCCCGCAGCAGCACATCCACAATCCGCTGCGAGGTCTCCACGTTCGCCCCCGCCACCGCCGCCGGCGGCTGCGCATTGACGATGCTCCCCTCTGGCGCGGCCAGCGTCAACGGGCGCAGAATCCCCTCCGTGGCCGGCGCATCCTCGTCCAGCAGGCAGCGCAGTACGTAGAAGCACGCCGAGAGCGTGATCGCCCGCACCGCATTGACGCTGCCCGCCACCTGCGCCGCCGTCCCGGCAAAGTCCACGGCGATCGTCCGCCGTTCCGGGTCCAGCCGCACCGCGACCGCGATGCGCAGCGGCTCGTCGCTGACTCCGTCGCTGTCCAGCCAGTCCTCGGCGCGGAACTCACCCGCCGGCATCGCCGCCAACCGCGTCCGCATCAGCCGCTCCGAGTAATCCAGCAGTTCCTCGACCAGCGTCTGCATTCCGGCCGCGCCGTGACGCTCCGCCAACTCCCGCACGCGCCGCTCGCCCACCCGGCAGGCGCCGATCTGCGAGGCCAGGTCCCCTTCCCGCTCCTGCGGTGTGCGCACATTCAGCAGGATCAGGTCCAGCATCTCGCGGTCCACCACGCCCCCGCGCACAAGCCGCACCGGCGGAATCCGGATGCCCTCTTGGAAGATCTCCTCCGCCGGCCCCATCGACCCGGCGAAGCGCCCGCCCACATCGGCGTGGTGCGCCCGGTTGGCCACGTAAAATGCCGGCCTTTCGTCACCTTCCAGCCCGGCATTCAGGAACACGGGCAACACCATGGTGATATCCGGCAGGTGCGTGCCGCCGGCATAGGGGTCGTTGAGCACGGCAATGTCCCCCGGCCCCAGCTTGACCGCCGCAATCGCCGCTTCCACGCTCATCGGCATGGAGCCCAGGTGCACCGGCATATGGTCGCCCATGGCGATCACCCGTCCCTTGCCGTCGAAGAGCGCGCAGGAGTAGTCGCGCCGCTCTTTGATATTCGGCGAGAGCGCCGTCCGTCTGAGCGCCGCGCCCATCTCGTCGGCGATCGAGCGCACCGCGCACTCGAAGATCGCCAGCGCCACCGGGTCCCGAGTCTGCTTCGTCATGCCCGCTCCTCCGCCCCGGCGTGGACCTCGATCACAAGGTTTCCCAGCGCATCGACCCGGAGCCGCGCCCCCGGCGGCAAGACCGTGGCAGCCGTGTACTCGGTGATCAGCGCCGGCCCGTCGATCGCGTCCCCCGGCACAAGCCCCTCGCGCCGGTAAAAGCGCGTCGCCAGCGGCCGCCCGTCGAAGAAGACCGCTCGCTCGGCGTAGAGCGCCGCGCGCCCGTCCCCTGCAACCGGCACCCGCCGCTCCGGCTCCCACGGCTCGCCCGCCGCCGTCATGCGCAGCCGCAGGTTGACGATCTCCACCGGCCGCGTCTCGTCGGCAAAGCCGTAGAGCCGCCGGTGCTCGGCATGAAACGCAGCCAGCGACGCCTCCGGAGCGTGCTCGTCCCAGGGCACATTCAGCTCGTACCCCTGCCGCGCATAGCGCAGGTCCGCGCTGCGGCTCGCCTCGCCCGTGAGACCCTCGGCGGCAAACTCCCGCAGTCCCTCGGCCTCGAGCGCAGCGAAGCCTTCTCCCAGCCCGCCGATGGCGCTCCCCGGCAGCATCACCGTCCGCGAGTAATCCCGAACCGTGTCGGCCACCAGAATCCCCACCGCCGAGAGCGCCCCGGGCAGCGCCGAAACCAGCACCGTGGGAATCCGCAGCGCCCGCGCCAGGGCGCAGGCGTGCAGCGGACCACCGCCGCCAAACGCCACCAGCGTGAACTCCCGCGGGTCGTGCCCGCGCTCCACGGAGATCACGCGGATGGCCCGCTCCATCTCCGTCTCCACCACGCGAACGATTCCAGCGGCAAACTCCTCCACCGAGGCGAGCGCGCCGCGGCTGAGGTCGAGCACGCGCCGCGCCCGATCGGCGTCCAGCGCCACGCTGCCGTTCAGGAAGGTCTCGGGATCGAGCCGCCCCAGGGCGAAGTTGGCATCGGTCACCGTCGGCCGCTCGCCTCTGCCGAAACATGCCGGTCCCGGCTCGGCCCCCGCAGACTCCGGCCCCACCCGCAGCATCCCTCCGGCGTCGAAGCGGGCAATCGAGCCGCCGCCCGCGCCCGCCGTGTGAATGTCCAGCATGGGCACGCCCACCGGCACTCCGGCCACCTGCGACTCCCGCGTCAGCCGCGCCCCCGTCTCAGTGTTCGCCGCCAGAAAGACATCCGTCGAGGTCCCGCCCATGTCGAAGCCGATGATTCGCTCGAAGCCGGCCAGCCGCGCCACCCGGCAGGCGCCTACGACTCCGCCCGCCGGCCCCGAAAGCACCGTTCTCACCGGCTCCCGGCTGGCCAGCCGAGCCGGCACAATCCCGCCCGAGGACTGCATCACGTCCACCCGGCTGCCCACCGCGAGCCCGGCCACGCGCGTCTCCAGCCGCTCCAGATAGGTCTGCATCCGCGGCGCCAGGTAGGCATTCACCACCGTCGTCGAGGCGCGCTCGTACTCGCGGAACTCCGGCAGAATCCGGTGCGAAGCCGAGACCGGCACGCCCAGCCGGGCAAGCGC
>JBAVMZ010000263.1:0-10858 GCA_049690595.1 Occallatibacter sp.
GTCCAGAGCACCGCCCAGCCCAGCAGGGCAAAGACAGCCGCGGCCACCGCGAGGCCCACCAGCCACGTCGAGCTGAAGACCCCGCCCGCCGGCGTCTCAGAGCCCTTGGTCAGCAGGATGGCAAAGACCACCAGGATCGCCACCGCGCCGATATAAACAAGAATCTGCGCAAAGCCGGCAAACTCGGCGTCGAGGTTCAGAAACAAGAGCGCCATGCCCAGGAAGGCCACCGTCAGCGAGAGCGCGCAGTGCACCAGGTTGCGCAGCAGCACCGCGGCCAGCGCGCCGGCGACGGTGATCGCGGCCAGAACGTAGAAGACCGGGCTCATCGGCGGCCCTCCTCTCTCACAGTGCATAGATGCGAGCACATCTCCGGCTTACTCGGCATAGCGGTAACTCCTCGGCCCAATGTGCTTGCGTTTCAACTCGCCCAGGCCCAGAACCACATAAGCCACGAGCAGAACAGCCGAGCAGACCACCCAGCGCAGCCATCCCTCGCCCAGGAAGCGCCACGCGCCGGCCACGATCAGATTCAGCAGGCACATCGGCAGCACAAACTTCCAGGCGAAGTTCATCAACTGATCCTGGCGCAGGCGCGGCAGCGTTCCGCGCATCCAGATGAAGACGAAGATGGAGAGCATCAGCTTCGAGAAGAACCAGATCCACGAAGGAACCCAGGTGAGGAACGAGAACGGCGCCGTCCAGCCGCCCAGAAACAGCGTCGCGCCCAAACCAGAAATCGAGAACATCGCCAGGTACTCGCCCAGGAAGAAGAGCGCGAATTTGAAGCCAGAATACTCGGTGTGATAGCCGGCCACCAGTTCCGACTCGCCCTCGGGCAGATCGAACGGCGAGCGGTTAGTCTCCGCCGTGGTTGAAATGGCGTACATCAAGAAGGCGGCCAGCCCCCATGGCGTGAAGATGAACCAGTGCGGCAGTCCCCAGGTGTAATGGTTCTGCGCCTCGACGATGTCGGTCAGCCGCAGCGAGCCGGTGATCATCACCACGGTGACCGCGGAAAGCAGCAGCGGCACCTCGTAGCTGATCATCTGCGCCACGGCGCGCATCGCGCCCAGCAGCGAGTATTTGTTGCGGCTCGACCAGCCGGCCATGAAGACGCTCACTTCGGTCGATGCGCCGATGGCGAAGTAGAACAGAAGCGCGGCGTCGGTATCGACCAGCACCATCTTGCGCCCCATGGGAAGCACGGCGAAGCCCATGAAGACTGCAACGACAAGCACGATGGGCGCCAGAAAGTGAACCGCCGCGTCGGCGCTCGTCGGCACAATGTCTTCCTTGGTCAGCGACTTGATGCCGTCGGCCACCGGCTGCAGGATGCCGAGCGGGCCGGTGCGGTTCGGTCCGTAGCGATTCTGGATGCGCCCCAGCCCCTTGCGCTCGAAGACCGTGGTCAGCGCGAAGAGGGCGGGGAAAAAGCAAACGATCGCCACCACGGCCAGTAGCACGCCGACCAGCGGCTGCCAGGTAACCGGGAAGAGCCCCATCGCCCAGTGTTGAAGAAGAACGAAAATCTGGTCCAAGGTTTCGATCATGGCCTGGTCTCCGCTCCGGCTGCCTTTGCCGCGGCGGCCTGCGCGGTCGCCTTCGCCTTGGCGTCGGCCTTGCTCTTTTCCTCGGCCAGCCGCGCATCCACCTGCGCCGCCTCGGTGGGATGAATGCTGTGATAGTACCCGTTCGACTTGGCCAGCTTCTCGCGGTCCAGCAGCAGGCCGCCGAAGCGATCGTCCGTGCTCAGCTCAAAGACCGTGTCCATCTTGATGGCTTCGAAGGGGCAGACCTCGACGCAGATCTGGCAGCTCATGCAGACCGAGATGTCGATGTCGAAGCGCGCGGGATAGAACTGCGGCTTACCGAGCGCATCCGGCTTCTTATCCTTGGATTTCTCAATGTAGATGCACTTGGGCGGGCACTCCTTCTCGCATATCTGGCAACTGACGCAGCGCATCCCGGCCAGCCACTCCGCGCCGTCGTAGACGAGAAAAGGAAAGACGCGCGCAGCCTCGAAGGGCTCGGCCCGCTCCTCGGGGTATTGAATGGTGGTCAGCCGTTCTTTCGACACAAAGCTGCCGGCGAAGTTCTTCGCCGTTTCCATCATTCCTTTGAGAATTCCCTCGCCTAACAAGCACGCCTCCCAAAAACAGCTATTAGCTATTAGCTATTAGCTTCCAGCTATTGTCTTGCCGCATCAGCCACGACGGCACACCTTGGAAACCAACCCATCTTCGGCAAAAATGAGAGCTAAAAGCTAAAAGCTGACAGCTGATAGCTCGTCCTCACCGATCCACTTCTCCCAGCACAATATCCACACTGCCAAAGATCAGCACCACGTCCGCCACGTTCTGCCCCAGGCACATATCTTCCAGAATCGTCAGGTTGATCAAACTCGGCGGCCGCACGCGATAGCGATACGGATTGCCGCTGCCGTCCGAAATCAGATAGAAACCGAGTTCGCCCTTGGGCGCCTCGATGCGCCCGTAGGCCTCGCCCGCCTTGGGCCGGATGCCGCGCGGCTTGGTCTTCGGGTCCATCACCGGCCCCGAGGGGATATCCTTCAGCGCCTGCTCCAGAATCCCAATCGATTCGCGCAGCTCCAGCAGGCGGATCATAAAGCGGTCGTAGACATCGCCATGCTCGCCCAGCGGCACACGGAACTTGAAGCGCGGGTAAATACCGTACCCATCCACCTTGCGGATGTCGTAGTTCACGCCGGAAGCGCGCAGCATCGGCCCGGTGACTCCGGCGTTGACGGCCAGCTCCGGCTTCAGCACGCCCACGCCCTGGCAGCGCGCCATCAGAATCTCGTTGGTCACCAGCAGCCGCTCGAACTCGTCCGCAAAGGCCGGCAGCCCGGCCACCACCTTGCGCGCCCGGTCGAGCCAGCCAGCCGTCGCGTCCACCCGGCAGCCGCCAAAGCGCATGTAGTTCACCATCATGCGCGCCCCGGTCAGCTCCTCGAAGAGGTCCAGAATCTTCTCCCGCTCGCGGAAGGCGTACATCAGCGGCGTGCCACTGGCGCCCATCTCCTGAGTCAGAAAGCCGACCGCCGAGGCGTGGTTCTGAATCCTCGTCAGTTCGCCCAGAATCACGCGCAGGTACTCGGCCCGCTCCGGAACCTCGATGCCGGCCAGCTTCTCCACCGCCAGCGCGTAAGCCCAGTTGTTGGTCAGCGGGCAGATGTAGTCCAGCCGGTCGGTATACGGCATCGATGCCAGGTAGCTGACCTTCTCGGCGATCTTCTCGTGGTTGCGGTGCAGGTAGCCGAAGACCGGCTTCAGCCGAATCACCCGCTCGCCGTCCAGCGCCACGTCCATGCGGAACACGCCGTGGGTCGACGGATGGTGCGGCCCCATGGCCACTTCCAGCAGCTCGCCCTCGCCGTCCGGCTCGATAACCGGCGGCCGGTTCCAGCCCGTCAGCCGCTCGCTGTGCGCCAGCCGGATTCCTGCTTCCATCGTGGCCTCGCTCACTGGACGCCTCCGGCTGCAGCGGCGCGCTGCGCCTGGTTGGCCTGCGCCTTCGCCAGCACGTCGTCGTGCGGCGTCGGCTCGTAGTCGTAATCGTCCGGCTCCACGTAATCGCGGCGCATGGGGTGATCCACAAATCCGTCCCACATCAGCAGGCGGCGCAGGTCCGGATGGCCTGTGAAGACAACACCGTAGAGATCGAAGATCTCGCGCTCCTGAAACTCGGCCGAGCGCCAGATGGGCGTCAGCGAGGGCAGCTCGACCTGGTCCGTGCGGTTCACCGTTCTCATGCGCATCACGAGCGGCCCCTGCCGCAGCTCAACCGAATAGAGATGATAGACCACCTCGAGGCATCCGGGGACGACGCGCTTGCGCGTCTCTTCGACCGTCTCTTCCGCCTGCTGCTCCACGCCGTCGACGGTCTTCGTCACCGTGCGCGTAACCTTGACCTTCTCGGCCACTTCTTTGTCCGGCCAGTCGACGCCGGTCACGTTCGACAGGTAGTCGAAGCGCAGCCCCTCGGCATCGCGCAGGTACTCGGCCACCTGCGCCATGCAACCCGGCTTGACCCGCAGCGAGTGCTGCCCGCAGGGGCTCGGGTTGGGGACAATCTCAATCCCCGCCTCCGCCTTAACCTCCGGCAGAGCCGCTTCCAACTCCGCCTTGATCTCTTCCAGCGTCTTCACTCCAAAGCCCTCAGTCCCTTTGTCCCTGATCCCTGTTCCCTAATCCCTGTTCCCTAATCCCTGTTCCCTGTTCCCTCACGGCAAAACCACCGGCACCGTCCACACACCGGGATTCGCCGCCGGCTCCAGGTCGTGCGCGCCCTGCTCGGGGACGGGGAAATCGCCCTGCGCCTCGGCGTCCAGGTGGCGCGGCCGGCCCTCGCCGGTCAGCGGCTGCGCGTCGATCTTCTTCTGCAGCATCATAAAAGCGTCGATCAGCGCCTCCGGCCGCGGCGGGCAGCCGGGAATGTGCACATCCACCGGAATGTAGCGGTCGATGCCCTTGAGCACGTTGTAGCCCTGCTTGAACGGGCCGCCCGAGATGGCGCAAGCGCCCATCGCGATCACGTAGCGCGGCTCGGCCATCTGGTTATACAGCCGGACCACCTGCGGCGCCATCTTCTTGGTCACCGTGCCGGAGATGATCATCAGGTCGGCCTGGCGCGGCGAGGGGCGGAAGACCTCGGCGCCGAAGCGGGCCAGGTCGTAGCGCGCCATGGTCGTCGCGATCATCTCGATGGCGCAGCAGGCCAGCCCGAACTGCATCGGCCACACCGAACTCCGCCGGCCCCAGTTGTAGAGCTCCTCGAGCGTCGTCGTGACGATCCCCTGCTTGCCCAGCTCGATCTTCAGTTGTTCGTCCACAGCCATGGGTCGCTATGCTCCAGTTGTCAGTTGTCAGTTGTCAGTGGTCAGTGGTCAGTGGTCAGTGATCGATTCGTGCCTTTCACGCCTGTCCACCGGCATTCTCTTGGAATTCCGAAAATCGGGTTTTACTCGGCCCTGCAACCTCCGGGTTTGTTTCAGACGCCCGGTCAGCCCCGGAAGACTGACCACTGATCACTGACCACTGACCACTTTCGTTACGTCCACGTCAGCACGCCCTTGGCCCACGCCCACGCCAGGCCCTCGATCAGCAGCAGCACGAAGACCAGCATCGACAGGCAGGCGGCCATACCCAGCCCCGTAAACGCCACGGCAAACGGCAGAAGAAACACCGCCTCCACGTCGAAGATGAGAAAGATGATGGCGTAAAGGTAATACGCCGAGCGGAACTGCATCCACGCGTCGCCCTTCGACTCCAGGCCGCACTCGTAGATCGAGTTCTTCACCAGTCCCGGCTTGGCCGGCGAATACAATCGCGCCCAAAGCCAGGCGAGGCCCAGGGGAGCCAGCCCGAATCCGAGCGCCCCAACAAAGAGAACCAAGAGGGAAAAATAGGGATTGGAAGCCATTGTGCTTGGGGTCGTCCCTTCTTCAAAGTACCAGCTTAGAACATCTTCCCGCCATTCGGACTTCGACAATACGAAATCGATTCCACCGCGGCCAACTGTTCATCTCACCCTGTGAACCACCAGCGAAGACCGGGCTCGCCTCGCCCGCCATTCCGGCACACCGGCGCCCACCCCGCCGCGCCCCGCCCCCTCCACCTTTCGATGGAAGCCGGGCACGCCCGCCCCCTGCTACCGTTGCCTTGTCCTTGCGGCCCTTCCCCATGGCGCCACCGGCCGCGGACAGCAAACACGTTCCTCTGGAGTGTTCCCACCCGATGCAGAAGCCCGTGCTCCGCCCCTGGCTGTCGATTGCGCTCGCGATCCTCGTCTCGCTCTCGGTCGCCGGGGCGGTTCTGGCCGGCTCGGACCCTGCCTCATCCACCACCGCCCCCAACGCGCCGCCCGCCGGCAGCACGCCGGCCTACGCCACGGCCACGCCCGTCAGCGGGCCCGCCTCGGCCTTCCACACCTCAGTCGCCGGCCGCTACAACTACGCCTTCGGCAAGGACACTCCGTTTCTGCCCTCCAACGCCACCACGGCCAACGGCCAGTTCCTCTCGCCCCGCGACGTGCCCACCGCTCAGTACTGCGGCCACTGCCACAAAGAGGCCTACCACCAGTGGCGCGAGAGCGTGCACTCGAACGCCTTCCGCGCGCCCTGGTACCTGAATAACGTGAACATGCTCATCGACGAGAAGGGCGTTCAGTTCTCGCGCCACTGCGAGGGCTGCCATAACCCCGTGGCTCTGTTCTCGGGCGATCTCTCGCAGGGCATGCCGAAGAAGCGCCCCTTCGAGGACGAAGGCGTCAGTTGCGCGGTCTGCCACTCCATCCAGGAAGCCAACACCACCGGCACCGGCAGCTACGTCCTGGGCACTCCGGCCTCGCTGGTCGACGAGCAGGGCGCGCCCATCGCGCGGCCCGTCGCCGACGCCGAAATCCTTGCCCATCTCGACCGGCACTCGAAGGCCGTAATGCGCCCCTTCTACCGCACCACCGAGTTCTGCGCAGTCTGCCACAAGGCCGCCATCCCGCGCATGTTGAACGGCTACAAGTGGCTCCGCGCGTTCTCGGTCTACGACGAGTGGCAGGGGGCCAGCTTCACCAGGCAGTCGCCGCTGCCCTTCTATCGCAAGGACTCGGTCTCCACCTGCCAGACCTGCCATATGATCCGCGAGCCGCTCCCCGCGGGCGCCACCGACCCCGGCGCTAAGCCCGACCCGGCCACCAATGCGGACAAGCTGGCAAGCCACCGCTGGCTGGGGGGCAATACCCTGATGCCCGCCTACTACAACTTCCCCGAGCAGGCCGGCAAGCTGGCCGAGTTCCTCAGGAAGGGCTACGACGGCAAGGGCGTCCTGAACGTGGACATCTTCTCGCTGGAGAAGGAGGACGCCGCGGCGACGCAGGCCGATCATGTCCTGGTGGCTCCGCTCGGGCTCACCAGCTTCTCGCTGGCCCCCGGCGAGACGCTCATCGCCGGTGTGGTCGTGCAGAACAAGGGCATCGCCCACTCGCTCGTCCCCGAGCAGCGCGACTTCTACGAGGCCTGGGTCGACTTCACCGTACGCGACGCGGCCGGGAAGGTCATCGCCGAGAGCGGCTCCCTGCGCCCCGACGGCTCGCTCGACCCCTCCGCCCACTCCTTTACCAACCGGCTCATCGGCGCAGAGAGCGATCTGGTGAGCAACCACCAGATCTGGCATACCCGCATCCAGGCCTACAACAACACCATCCAGTCCGGCCGCTCGCAACTGGTGCGTTACCGCTTCCGCCTGCCCAAAGACGTCTCCGGCCAGATAACGCTCACCGCCTCGGTGCGCTACCGCCGCTTCAACCAGCACTTCATCGACTTCATCCTCAAGCAGGAGAAGTATCCCCAGCCGGTGGTCGAGATGGCTAGCGAGACCCGCACATTCCAGATCGGCGAGAACCACCCCGCGCCTCCCCTGCCCGGCGAGAACCCCGAGTGGATGCGCTGGAACAACTACGGCATCGGCCTCCTGGATGCTCTGCAATACCCGGCCTCGGTGGCCGCCTTCGAGCGCGTCGCCGCGCTCCGGCCCGACTACCCTGACGCCTTCACCAACATGGCCGTCGTCGAGGTGGCCTGGGAGCGCTACGACGACGCCCGCCAGAACCTCGCCAAAGCCCTGACCCTCCTGCCCGGCGACCCGCGCGCCCTCTACTACCGCGCCCTGGTCGAGCGCAACGCCGGGCAGGTCCGCGAGGCCATCGCCGACCTCGAAGCCGCCGTCGCCGCCTATCCGCGCTTCAAGGACGGCATCCGCGAGCTCGGCTTCACCCGCTATCAGCAGCACGACTACCCCGCCGCTCGCGCCGCCTACGAGCGCCTCCAGGCCATCGACCCCGACGACCTCGCCGCCCACTACCAGCTCGCCATCCTCTATCGCCGCATGGGCGAGAAGCAGAAAGCCGCCCTCGAGAGCGCCAAATTCGCCGACCAGAAGGACGATCCCGGCGCCTCGACGTATGCGCTCGACTTCCTCGGCAAGCACTCTGAGGTCGCCGCCGAAAGCGTCCCCTGGCACACCCACGACCTCACCGGCGACCCCGTCAAGCAGCCCGCCAAAATCGACTACCACTACATCCCCGGCGCGGGGCGCTGAACGGCCCCCCGGCCCCTTTGCGGTATCATTTTCCCGGCCCGGAACCTTGTTTCCTCCGGGCCGGAATGCCGCATCCCGAGGTGCCCTTTGCGTCCGCTCTTTGTTCTTGGATTGATCTCTTCCCTGCTCTCGCTCCCCCTCGCCGCCCAGGCCCCGGCCCCGACCGAAGACACCGCCTATCAGCCAAAACCGTACGTCCAGTTGACCCATCCCGAATGGGTCAAGGACGCGGTTCTCTACCAGATCAACACCCGCCAGTTCACGCCGGAGGGCACCTTCCGCGCCGCCGAGCGCGAGCTGCCGCGCCTCAAGGAACTCGGCGTCACCATCCTCTGGCTCATGCCGGTCAACCCCATAGGCGTCAAGAACCGCAAAGGCACGCTGGGCAGCCCCTACGCCGTCGAGGACTATCTCAAGGTCAATCCCGAGTTCGGCACCCTCGACGACCTCAAGCACTTCCTCTCGGCCGCCCACGCCCTCGGCTTCCACGTCATCCTCGACTGGGTCGCCAACCACACCGCCTGGGACAACCACCTCGTCACCGAGCACCCCGACTGGTACGCCCGCAACTGGAAGGGCGACTTCATGCCCACCCCCTGGTTTGACTGGGACGACATCATCGACCTCGATTACTCCAAGCCCGCCCTGCGCAAGTACATGACCGAGGCGCTCCTCTACTGGGTTCGCCAGGGCTTCGACGGCTTCCGATGCGACGTGGCCGGCTTTGTGCCCCTCGACTTCTGGGAGGAGGCCCGCCGCCAGATGGACCGCATCAAGCCCGTCTTCCTCCTCGGCGAGTGGCAGTCGCGCGACCTGATGGCCCGCTCCTTCGACGCCGTCTACGGCTGGACCTGGTACGACGACATGAAAGCCATCACCACCGGCGGCGCCAAGGACCTCGGCGGCCTCTACGGCTACTACGCCTGGAACGAGAAGTTCTACCCCCACGACGGCATCACCATGACCTTCGTCTCCAACCACGACAAGAACGCCTGGGAGGGCACCGAGTTCGAGGCCTTCGGCCCCGGCCTGCACGCGGCCATGGTCCTCTCGGTGGTGGGCGAAGGGTTGCCCCTGGTCTATAACGGCCAGGAGGCCGGCTACAACCACCGCCTTGCCTTCTTCGAGCGCGACCCCATCGTCTGGAAGCCCGCGCCCGAGGGTGAGCTTTACCGCCAGCTCTTCGCGCTCAAGAAAGCGCACTCCGCCCTCTGGAATGCGCACTGGGGCGCGCACATGATCCCGGTGGCCAACTCCGCGCCGGCGCACGTGCTCAGCTTCGTCCGCCAGAACGAGAAGGACAAAGTGCTGGCCGTAATCAACTTCTCCGCCGAGCCGCAGACGGTCAGCTTCAAGGACGCGCTTCCCGCAGGCAGCTACACCGAGTACTTCAGCGGCGAGGTCACCGCGGTCACAGACAAGACCACCGTCGCACTGCCACCTTGGGGCTACAAGGTGTTTGTCCGCTAACAGCCCGAGGCGAAAGTCGGGTCTTGAAAGGGCACGACTTCAGTCGTGCCGCAAATGCCTGATAAGAAACGATGGGCTTCAGCCCCTGAGGGATGTTTTTCAGCAATTACGACTTCACCACGGGCTGCTGAGGGCCTGCTTGCGCCCCGCGGCGCACAAGGAAAAGGGAAGATGGAATCGACAACGCCACTGATCGAGGTGCGCCGCGACGGCGCAATCGGCGTCCTCACGCTCAACAACCCGGCCCGCCGCAACGCCCTGAACAGCGAGATGATCGAGGCGCTCTGCCAGGCGCTCGCTGAGATGCGCCAGGACGATACGCGCGTAGTCATCCTGCGCGCCCCGGCCGGCTCCCGCGTCTTCTCCGCCGGCCACGACGTGCGCGAGCTGCCCACCAACGGCCGCGACCCGCTCACCTACAACGACCCCATGCGCAAGGTCGTCCGCACCATCGAGCTCTTCCCCGCACCGGTCATCGCCATGATCGAGGGCAGCGTCTGGGGCGGCGCCTGCGAGGTGGTCATGAGCTGCGATCTGATTGTGGCCGCCGACGACGCCACCTTCTGCGTAACCCCGGCCAAGCTGGGCATGCCCTACAACATCTCCGGCGTGCAGAACTTCCTGAACACGGGCGGGATGCCGCTCTGCAAGGAGATGCTCTTCACCGCCCAGCCCGTGCCGGTCAAGCGCCTGGAGGCGCAGGGCATCGTGGCCCACGCGGTGCCCAGGGAGGAACTCGAGGCGCTGACCTGGAAGATCGCCGGCCAGATCGCCGGCAACTCGCCACTGGTCATCAGCCTGCTCAAAGAGGAGTTGCGCCTGCTGTCGATCTCGCACAGCCTCGGCCCGGAGACCTTCGAGCGCGTCCAGGCCATGCGCCGCGAGGTCTACGACAGCGACGACTATCAGGAAGGCATCCGCGCATTCCTCGAGAAGCGCCCGCCGAGCTTCCAGGGGCGGTGAGGAGCCGCCCGACTCGGCAAGTCGCGTACGGCGTGAAATGAACTGTGCGCGGGCCGGAAAAAGCAGCGCCGGCCTCCAGGCCCGCACCTCCTCCTCTCGCATAGACCCAATCGTGGCTTTGTTCATAGGAAGGCGCGCATCGTCATGGGTGCCGCGCGCGAGCTGGGCGCGTCCAACTCAAGAGCTGGCCATTAAACTGGAAGGGTGAGATCTACCGTGGTTTGTCGATTGGGTTGTCTTGTGCTGCTGGCTTTGGCGGCATTGTCAGGCGGGGCCGTTGCCCAGGAGCAGCCGGCTGGGGCGAACCAGCC
>JBAVMZ010000264.1:0-6677 GCA_049690595.1 Occallatibacter sp.
AAGTCCGGCGCCCTGGGCCGCATCGCCACCCTGGCCGGCATGTACAACGCGCCGGCGTCGACCGAGAAGAAGCGCGACGGCGAAGGCGCCGACGAGTACCGCCTGCGCAACTGGCTCTGGGACCGCGCCCTCTCCGGCGACATCCTGGTCGAGCAGAACATCCACATCGTCGACCTGGCCAACTGGCTCGTCGGCGCGCGGCCCCTCTCGGCCACCGCCTCGGGCGGGCGCAGCGTCATCACCCACTTCGGCGACTGCTGGGACCACTACGAGGTCGTCTTCAAGTATCCCGGCGACGTGGATTTCTCCTTCTCCTCGACGCAGTACGGCGCCTACGGCGTCTTCGAGGCCGGCCTGCGCATCTTCGGCACCGAGGGCATGGCCACCTATCCCTACGCGGGTCCGGTCGAGATCAAGGGCGCGCACCCCTGGTCCTGGGCCGAATCGATGAAGACCGCGAGCGGCGACGCCAAGTTCGCCGCCAACGGCGCCTTCAGCGATAACCTGGCCTTCGCCGACCGCGAAAAGGAGCGCACCTTTATCGCCAGCATCGTCGAGGGCCCGGCGCACAACCAGATCGCCGACGGCGTCGAAACCGCGCTCAGCTGCATGTTGGGCCGCATGGCCGGCCTCCGGAAGCGCGAGGTCACCTGGGACGAACTGCTCAAGCACGGCGAGAACTACGAACTCGGGATGAACATGGAACAGTTCGCCTGAGACTGCCCATTGCCGCATCTCCGCGGAGCAGGAGAGCCGGGCCCGGCATTCAGCCCGGCTCTCCTTTTTCCGCGAATCCGCATCTAAATGGTTCAAGCACAAACCTCTGTTCGAATCGGCACGCCGAGGTGCTACAGCCATGCACGTCTTCCGTACCAATTTCTCCGCTTTCCTCCTCTGCTCGTTTCTCTCCCTGGCTCCGGCACTTCCCGCGCAGCAGCCCGAGTTCCGGCAGTTGCCCGGAAAGGCCGCGCAACCGGCGCCCCTCGACACGCACAAGCTGATTGAGCGGCGATTCGAGTCCACTCACCCGCTTCCCCGCGCGAAGTGGGGAGGCGCGGTTCCCGGCAGCAAACTCATCGAACAGCATCTGCTGCGGGGTGTCCGCGCAGGCGAGCGGGCCGCCACCCTGGGCCAGGCGGAATCCGCGGCCACCTCCCCCGCCGTGCCGCCGCCGGGCATCCTCCTCCGCCCCACCCTGCCCGCTGGAGCCATACCCACCGCGGTCGTCACAGGCGACTTCAACCGGGACGGCCACATGGACTACGTCGTGGCCAATGGCTGGACGAGCGACCTGTGGATCTACCTCGGCAAGGGAGACGGAACCTTCGAAGCGCCGCGCATCGTGCCTCTCAGCAAGGGTCTGGCCCCGGTGTATCTGGTCGCGTCCGACCTGCGCCACATCGGCAAGCTGGACCTGGTGCTGGCCGAGGCGGATACTTCGTCGATCGGCGTCCTGCTCGGCAACGGCGACGGAACCTTCGGCTACGAGCGCCTGTGGACCCTGCCCGAGCCCCCCGGCGCCCTGGTCGCCGGCGACTTCAACAAGGACGGCAAGCTGGACATTGCGGCGGTGATGGATACCGTGGTCACGCCGGGCACCTTACAGGTTCCGTACCTGGCGCTGCTGGAGGGCGACGGGAAGGGCGGCTTTTCCGCGCCGATTATCACCTCAAACTGGGGTTATTACAGCACGGCCTGGAACCTGGCCTCGGCCGACGTGAACGGCGACGGGCTGCCTGACCTGCTGATCACCGGACCTGGCCTCGAAAACGCGCAGATCTACCTCAACCATGGCGACGGAACCTTCACGGCCGGCCAGACCATTCTCTACAACTACGAAGGCATGGATGCGATGCTGGACGGCAAGCTGGCCGATGTGAACGGGGACCACTGCCCTGACGCGGTGATTGCCGACCAGGCAACCATGGTGTGGGTGGCGGCGGGCGACTGCGCGGGGCACTTCGGGACGCCGCAGCCCGTCTACATGGGCGACAGCCCCACCTCGCTGCAGGTGATGGACATCAATGGCGACGGGCACCCGGACATTGTGGCCGCCACCATGCCCGGCATCGACCCGTTCTACGGCATGGTGGGCGGCAATACGCTGACCGTGGCCCTGGGCGACGGCAAGGGTAACTTCGGCATCTCTCGCCAGTACGTGGGCGCAGGCCAGTCCCTTTCCGTTGCCGCCGCCGATTTCAACGGAGACGGCAAACCGGACTTTGTCACCGCGAACAGCGATACCGACACCACCACCGTCTACCTGAACGATGGCAAGGGCGGCTTCGGCTTTCCCCAGGGCGTCTACGCAGGCGTGGCAAACCAGGGCACCATCGACGCGCCCTTCTCCGGGCTCTCCTTTGCCGACCTCAACCACGACGGCAAAGTCGACGCCTTCTTCCTGGACGAGGGGCGCAATTGGGAGTTGTTTACGACGAGTTTCCTGAACGACGGAACCGGGCACTTCAGCAACCCGATCACCTCGGACACCGGCGTGGCGCTGCTGGACAACTGGATGGGCGATTACCGGCTCGGCGACTTCCGCAACACCGGCCACCCGGACCTGGTGGCGATCGGCCAGAACATGGCCTTTTCGCCCTCCGCCCAGTACATCCTTTTCCTCCGCGGCAACGGCGACGGCACCTTTGCCAAAGGCACGCCCGTGACCACCACCGGCGCGGACGGCGTTCTTGCCGTAGGCGACTTCAACAAGGACGGCAAGCTGGACTTTGCCGCCATCAGCGGCAGCGGCAGCCACCTGCTGACGGTCTTCCTTGGCAACGGCGACGGCACCTTCCGCGCCCAGCCTCCGCTCAGCTTCACAGACAGCGCTCTCACCCCCGTGCGCGCCTATACCGGCGACTTCAACAAGGACGGCAATCTGGACATCCTGGTCTTTGCCACCAACAACGGCTACTTCACCACCGAATCCACGGTATGGGAGTTCCTGGGCAACGGCAACGGAACCTTCCAGCCAGGGCGGCAGGTGGAGAATCACTTCCAGCCCATCGCGCTGGCCGACCTGAATGGCGACGGGCGGCCCGACATCGCCCGCTATGACACCTTCTGGCCGGATGGCAAGACGCAGACCTACGGGCCCGCGCGGTTTACCAATTACCTGGACCAGTTGGACGGGAGCTTCAAGCAGACCAGCAGCTACGCCCCCTACGCCGGCACGCCCGCGAATGTCTGGCCGTATATGCAGTTCGGCGACCCGCTCGCCCTCTCCCTGGTTACCGATCTGAATGGCGACGGAAAGCAGGACGAGGTGGGCTTCCAGGATCTCGAAGGGGACTATTACGCGCAGATCCTGATGGGCAACGGCGACGGAACCATGACGCCGACCTACGACGTCTTCCCCTTTTATGTGCATGAGTACCCGGCGTACTCCCGCGATCTGGACGGCGACGGAAAAGCGGATATGGTGCAGTTGGTCGGAGCCAGCTCGTCGCTGCAGGTGCTCAAAGGCGGCAAGGCGCCGGCGCTGCAACTGGCCCTGGCGGACGAGATTGTGAAGAGAAACGCCAGTTGCGGATGGGTCTTTCCGGATTTACCCTCCGCATCGGACCGCGCCGTAACCTTGTCCTCGTCCCAGCAGGGCGTGATCCTGCCCTCGTCGGTGACGATCCCGGCCAAGGCGCTCAGCGCCAAGTTCTGCTACACGCTCGCCCCGAACCTCGCATGGCGCCAGGTCTTCGACGTGCGCGCGCAGATGAGCGGCGAGACGGCCGTCGCCTGGGCATCGCAAAGCTACACCCAGGGCTTCAGCCTGGGACTCTCCACGATGAAGCCGCCGCCGTTGTATCCAGGGCAGAGCACGCAGCCCATCACGATCACGCTGACCGCGGTGCCAGGCTACTCCTCGAAGGTGACCCTGCACTGCGAGGGCATGCACTCCATGGACAGTTGCCAGTTCGCATCGACGACGCTGAGCCTATCTCCGGCGGCGCCGGCCACAACCACGGTCAAGCTGGTCATCGGCAAAGGGTCCTATTGGGCCGGCTCGCCGGAGAGTTTCACGGTGGTTGCCGACGACGGAAACGTCATCAAGCGGCAGTCGATCCAGGTGGCGCTCGGGAATCTCCTCCTCTGGTATAGCGGGGCGGAGATCGATGCCGCCTCCCCTGGCACAGGCGATGCGGATCTGACCATCTGGAACTTCGGGATTCCTCCGTATACGCCGAGCTGCTCGGGATTGCCGAAGGGCGCCACCTGCACCTTCAAAGTGGGGCAGCTTCCCTACCCCTCCTCCAACGATCTGCAGTTGATCGTGACGGCCCCCACTGGGCTTGCGGCAGGCAAGTACCCCTTCCAGATCACGGTAACCAGTGGGTCGGAGAGTTCCTCAGTGGCGGCCAACCTGGCGATTACTGCGGCGGCGCCGGCGCCCACCTTTGCGCCGCCGCAGGGAACCTACACAGGAACGCAGCAGGTGGCCATGAACGACACCAACCTCTACGCGACCATCTTCTACACGCTCGATGGAAGCACGCCTTCGGGGTTTTCAACTCAATACAAGTGGAACACGCCCATTTCCATCAGTAAAACAACGACGGTGAAGGCCATCGCGTGGGTCAACGGCATGGGCATCAGCCCGGTTTCCACCGCCACGTACACGATCAAATGATCCTCTTGCCGGGGCGGAACTGCCGCCCGGCAAGACCACCCAAGGCGTGACTGCGCACCGCCAAAAGCCCGCGGAAGAGAGCCGGGCCCGGCGCGGTGCGAAGACCTCCGGGATGCACCACAGGTCACGAAAGTCTATTGGACTTTCGTTCTCCAAATTCTTCTTCTCTTCGCGGCAAACCCGGTGTTACTCTGAGCCAACCCCACAGCCCGGGGACATGGAAACGGGCCGGTTTCCCCTCAGCCGCCCCATCCTATACAACCAGACAGCGAACCCAAGGAGGCAAAATGATCCGGCGGTCGAGCCCATTTCTCTCGGCGCTTCCACTGTTGCTCTGCTTTGCAGCCAGCCAGGCGCAGGCACAAAATCTCCCCACCCGCCACATGCGCGACACAGTGGCCAGCGGCCAGGCGCAGGCCATCGGACGTCTGCCCGAGCAGCAGATCCTGCGGCTCGACCTGGTTCTTCCCCTCCGCGACCAGGCCGGCCTCGATCGCTTCCTCGAAAAACTCCTCGACCGCAACAGCTCGGAATACCGCAAGTACCTCACCCCGGCCGAGTTCACCGAGCGCTTTGGCCCCACGCAGCAGCAGTACGACACCGTTCTGGCTTTTGCCCGGACCCATGGGCTTGAGATCGCCGGCGGCTCGCGGGACGGCATGGATGTGCAGGTCAAGGCGCCGGTCTCAACCATCGAGCGCGCCTTCCGCGTGGAGATGCACACCTACCAGCACCCCACCGAGAACCGCCTCTTCTACGCGCCGGACCGTGAGCCGGTCCTCGAGCCCGGCCTCCGGCTCTGGCACATCTCCGGTCTCGACAATTACTCCATTCCCCATCCCCGGTTCGCCACGCGCGAGGAGTACGCCGCGGCGCACGGCATCAGTCCGGAGGAGGTGGTACCGCACGCGACGACCGGTTCCGGCCCCTCGGCTTCGTTCCTCGGGAGCGATATGCGCGCGGCCTACTACGGCGGCACGGCCCTGACCGGCGCGGGGCAGAATCTGGGACTGCTGGAGTATTACGGCACCGACCTGGCCGACGTCACCACCTACTACAAGAATGTCGGCCAGACCAACAACGTGCCCATCACCCTGCTCTCCACCGACGGCACCAGCACCTCCTGCGTCTACAAAAGCGGCTGCGACGACACCGAGCAGACTCTCGACATCACCCAGGCCCTCGGCATGGCTCCCGGCCTTGCCAACCTGACTGTCTACGTCGGCTCGACAGATACGGCGATTATCAGCGCCATGACCACCCACAGCCCGCTGCCGCTGACCATCGGCTGTTCCTGGGGCTGGACGCCCGCCGACCCGTCGACGCTGAATCCTTACTGGCAGAAGATGGCCGCGCAGGGCCAGAGCTTCTTCGCCGCCTCCGGCGACAGTTCCACCTGGTCACGGCGCAATGAGGCATGGCCAGCGGACGCGGCGTACGTCATCGGCGTCGGCGGCACCGATCTGGTCACCACGGGAGCCGGCGGCGCGTGGAAGTCCGAAACCGCCTGGGTCGACTCCGGGGGCGGCATCTCCCCGGACAAGATCGCCATTCCCAGTTGGCAGAAGCTCGCCGGCGTGATCAACTCCAGCAACAAGGGCTCGACCACCTACCGCAACGGCCCCGACGTAGCGGCCAACGCCAACTTCACCTTCTACGTCTGCGCCGACCAGACCACCTGCACAGCGAACAGCTACGGCGGCACCAGCTTTGCCGCGCCCATGTGGGCAGGCTTCATCGCGCTGGCCAATCAGCAGGCCGTGGCCTACGGCAAATCGCTGGTGGGCTTCTTCAACCCAACCATCTACGCCGACAACATCACCTCGTCCTACGCAACCAACTTCCACGACATCGTCAGCGGCACATCGGGCAGCTACTCCGCGGTGAAAGGTTACGACCTGGTCACCGGCTGGGGCAGTCCGCAGGCCGCGCTCATCAACACGCTCGCTCCCTGAGCCAGCCAACCCTCCCCCCTGGCGTGGCCGGGCAGGTTCGACTGCCCGGCCACTTAGAGCGAAACCAGAGTTGGTGTGGCCTATTGAGCTTGGTG
>JBAVMZ010000265.1:0-7040 GCA_049690595.1 Occallatibacter sp.
GGCCAGCGCGGCACGGATTCACCTGGCCTTCAAGGCCTCCGCGGAGCTGCGCCCGATGGCCCAGCAACTGGCAACCCTGCGCACGCCGGCGGCCTACTCGGGCGTTTCCGAGTACGCGCACCGGCACACGGGCGAGGCGGCAGCGGCGGCCTACCTGGCGCTGGGACACGCCTATCTCGCGGACAAGCGCTACCAGGATGCGGCCAGCAACCTGCGTCTGGCGCGGCAGGCCGGCGGGGAACTGGCCGACTACGCGGACTTCATGGGAGCCAGGGCGGATCACGAAGGTGGCAACGAGGCCGCGGCCGAGGCGCTGCTGCGCGGCTTCAGCCAGCGCTATCCGGACAGCATCTTTGTGAATCAGGCGCCGGAACTGGAGGCGCAGACGCTGCTGGCCACGGGCGACGCGGCCGGAGCGCAGCGCGTGCTCTTGGCGGCGGCCGGGACGAGCGCCTCGTACCGCGCCGGGTTCCAGTTGTCGCAGGCTGAAGCGGAGCAGGCGCTGGGGCAGACCGGCGAAGCCGTGCGGATTTACAAGCGGGTTTTGCTGGGGCATCCGATGAGCGGCGAGGCGGATGCCGCGCGGGCAAGGCTGTCGACGCTGGGACAGGCGAACGCGCTGAGCGTGGCCGAGATGCGCGCGCTGGGCGACGCCTACTATAACGCCGGCCGCTACATTGAGGCCGGCGAGCAGTTTCGCGCGCTGGCTCACCAGCCGGGGCTGGACGCGCAAAGCCGCAACGGATTTGCCGTAACGGCCGCGGCCTGCGACCTGAAGCTGAAGCGGCTGACGACGGCCGAGGCCGAGGCGCTGCCCGCCACGCAGGATGAGAACGGCGCGCGGAGGCTCTACCTGCTGGTGGAGATGGCGCGCAGCCGCAACGACCTGGGTGAGCAACAGAGCCTGGTTTCGCGGATGGAGTCGAGCTTTCCTCAAAGCCCGTGGCTGGCCGAGGCGCTTTACTCGAGCGGCAATATGTACCTGCTGCGGCGGGAGTACCCAACGGCGGCCAGCTACTATAGCTATCTGGCCACGCATTTCCCCAATCACAAGTACGCCGCCACGGCCCACTGGCGCGCCGGCTGGCTGAGCTACAAGCAGGGCGATTACGCCGCTGCCGAGCGGCTCTTCGACGAGCAGATCCGGCTGTATCCGGGGGCGATGGAGACGGTCTCGGCACTCTACTGGCGCGGACGGCTCTACGAACTTCAGGACCACAGACCCGCGCAGGCCGCTGCCAACTACCGCACGCTGGCGCGCGTCTACCAGCACTACTTCTACGCGCAGATGGCGCGGCAGCGGCTGGCGGAGATGGGCAACGCCCAGGCCGCGCCCGCGCCGCAACTGGACAGGATTCAGCCGCCGCCGCAGCCCGCCTTGCTGGAGAGCTTTCCCACCGACAGCCCGCACCTGGCCAAGGCGCGGCTGGTGGCCAACGCCGGCCTGAACGATTACGTGGCGCAGGAGATCCAGGCGGACCCGGACTCGGGAAGCTGGAGCGCGCTGGCCGAGGCGCAGATTTACTCCTCCTACGGCGAATACTACCGCGCGCTGCGGGCCATCAAGCGGGCGGTGCCTTCGGCTGCGACGGCGCCGATCCGGTCGATTCCGCTCAGCTACTGGCGGATTCTCTTTCCCGAGGCATACTGGCCCATCATCAAGGCGGAGGCGGCTAAGAACAACATCGACCCGTACCTGGTGGCGGGCCTGATCCGGCAGGAGTCGGAGTTCAACCCTAACGCGGTCTCCAGGGCCAATGCCTGCGGGCTGATGCAGTTGCTGCCTTCGGTAGGCAAGCAGATGGCGCGCGAGGAGGGCATCTCGAACTTCCAGACCTCCCAGCTCTTTGACCCGGCCACCAACATCCGTCTGGGGGTGCGCTACCTGCGCAGGACGCTGGACAAGTTCAACGGGGTGACGGAGTTCGCGCTGGCGGCCTACGACGCCGGAGACGACCGTGTGCAGGAATGGAAGGCGGCCGGTAACTATCGCGGCATCGACGAGTTCGTCGAGTCGATCCCCTTTACGGAGACGCGGGAATACGTCGAGGCGATTCTGCGCAATATCGAGACCTACAAGGCCATCGATGCCTATGCCGGCGGGCAGGGCAGGGGTGGGGTTGCTTCGGGGCTGTGAAGGCCCTGCTTCCGCTGCAACGCGAAAGAACCAGTTTTTGCAACCCGGCTGGGAGATTCCGGTTGACTTGCGCCCCAGGTGGCCGTCAGACTCTAGGTGAACGGAGATGCCCCAATCTCCGCGCACACAATTCGCAGTCTGCTTTTGTTGCACGACAGGGCGGTGCGGCCCCAAGCCGCGGCGCCTGGTTACCTCACCACCGGGAGGGTAGCATGTCGGCCGATCTGCAGTTTCTGGAAGAGTGGATACCCGAGAGAATGGACCCCGGCACCATCTTCGTCCTGGAGAATCAGGCACGGATGGGGCACGCGCAGAATCCGTTTGTGGCGGTCATGTCGTGCCCGCGCTGCGGGACGATGGGACTGATCACGCGGCGGCAGTTGATCGGCTTCGAGTCAATGATCTGCGGCGCGGAGATCTGCTCGGCCGAGTACCAGCTCGACGGCGAGCGGATTAACTACCGCCCACCGCAGTAGCCCGGTTCAGGGAAGTTCAGCGGACGAAAGACGGGTCGATGGCGGCGCGTACGGCGCTGCGGAATCCGTCCCATGTGCAACTCATCTCCGCCTGACCGCAGGCGGACACGAAGACAGGGACTCGCTCGGGCGGGCTGGCGAGCGTGAGCGGGGTAGATGAGCGCATCTGGTCGAGCGTCTGCGCCTGGAAATAGACCTTCACCGCATAGGCATCCGCTCCCGGCTTCTTCCACAACTCAAAGATGAGGGCGCCTCCGGGCGGCGTGTCGTCGCGGCGGCCGTCGGCGATCCAGTTGAGGCCGAGGACGCCGGCGATGTTGGCCAGGTTGGTGTCGTGGCCGGAGAGGATGAGCAGCTTGTCGCCGGGATCTGTGAGGGCTCCGGGAACGGCGCGGCCAGCGGCGGCCTGATCGAGCGAGGCGAGCAGGTGGAAGAGCAGGTTCGAGGCCTGCGCGCGGGCGACGTAAGGGGTGCGCTGGGTAATCTCCTCGCTTGCGGTGTGCAGGTCCATGAGCCCGCGCAAGGTGTTGAGATCGACGCGGCCCCAGCCGACTTCGGGCATCCCCTCGGCGTACTCGAGCAGGAGGTTCTCGCTCATGGTGGCGGCGAGAGTGAGCGGAGTGCGGAGCTCGACCAGATGGTCGCCCTTGCCGGGGCCGAGCGTGGCGGGAAGATCGAAGAGCGACTGGGGCGCGGGGCCGCTGCACGACGCGGCGGCACAAGCGTCGAGGACCTTGCTCAATTGCTCCAGTTGCGGGCGAAAAGCGAGTGCGATGGCCTGAGGATTGGCGCCGATGCGGCCGGAGAGTGCAGCTACAGCCAGGGCCTTGTCCGGGTGACCGACGCCGGCGGCAAGCGAATGGAAGAGCGGGTCTTCCGTTCCCTCGGGAAGCGCGCGAACGGGAATCGCGCAACCGGGCGCCAGACCTGCGGCGAGAGCTTTGCCCGTCTCGCGGGTGCGCTGGTCGCTGTCGGCGACGATGGCGATGTGAGAGGCATCGCCGCAGCTTGACGGCGAGAGCAGGCCCTGCGTGACAAGGACGGCGCGATCGTAGGCGCCGAGGAGCGTCATCAGCCGCGCACCGTGCTCGGTGAGGTACCCCGGCGGGACGCTCCAAGCCGGCCACAGCTGGCGGGAGTACTGGTTGAGCTGGTCGAGCTTGCCGGTAGGCGAGCGGACTCCGTGGCGGCTGACGATGGCGACGAAGCGGAGGGTCTCCGCTGGGGCCGGGGCAGGCTGGGCAGCGGGAGTCTGCCCGCCGGCGGCAGCCGCTGAAAGACAGGCGCAGAGCAAGAGACGCGAGAGTGGGACAAGGCACGGAGTCTTCATCGGGCGGCTTTCGGTTTGGAGGTTGCGTGGACGCGGATCTCGGCGGGTGCGTTGCGCTGGCCGCGGCGCGGCCATCCATCCTCCCCGCGAAGCTGCGGGAAGAATGGAGGACGCTGGTCGGTCGTAGGGATTACTTCTCGTGGTGCAGGTTCAGGCGCAGGCCGCCCGCGTAGGTCGGGTGGTAGTACTCGCGCTGGACCACGTACTTCTCGCTGCCGTTGTAGAAGCCGAAGACCTCGTTGTTGAGGTTGAGGCCGTAGGCGTAGACTTCGAAGCCGCCCGGCAGACGGTAGCTGGCCTGGGTGTCGAACTGGTAGTGGGGATAGAGGTAGTTATCGCCCACGGGCCCATGGATGCCTACCGAATCTGCGCCGTCGGTCCACTGGTAGGCGTAGATCATCTTGTCGTCGAAGGTCATGCCAACGCGCATCGAGAAGCGCTTGGTGTCGAAAGTGGGGCTGACGTTCCAACTGTTGGGGGCCTGGCGGAGCAGGGCCGGTGAGTCGGAGCGGCCGGGGATGCCGCTGGCCTGGGAGGTGGTGTAGCTGTAGTTGGCCGAGATGCCCGCGTAGCGCAGCACGCTGGGCAGGTAAGAGAGGCGCTGCTGGAAGCCGACCTCGATGCCCTGCACATGAGCGCTGCCTGCGTTGCCGGGCTGGGTCACGCGGTAGCCGGCGAAGGGTCCGGTGGTGGGGTTGGTGATGATCGTGGTGATCGGGTCGGTTAGATCCTTGTAGAAGTAGCCGGCCTGGAAGAGACCAACGTTGGAGAAGGAGCGCTCGTAGAGCAGGTCGTAGTTATTGCCGTGCTCGGCCTTCTCGTTGGGGTTGCCAATGCTGATGGTGGGCGGCTTCTGGGAGTCGTCCGGCTGTCCGACGGCGGCGGTCAGGTCCTGCGGGTCGGGGCGGGCCAGGCCGCGGCCGAAGACGATGCGGAGGTCTGAGTCCTTGTCCAGGGCAAAGCGGAGCGAGGCCGAGGGCAGAACGTCCAGGTAGTCGCCGCCGCCGTGGAAGTACATGCCGGAGATGTGCGGATCCTGGTTGAGGCTGATGGTCGAGACGTGGGTAGCCTCAAAGCGCAGGCCGGTGACCAGGCGAACGCGGCTGGCCAGCTCGATGGTGTTCATCAGGTAGCCGGCCGGGATGCGCTCGACCAGATCGTAGTTGTTCGAGTTATATCCGGGGCCGCCGTCCACGCTAAAGAGCCCTTTGTTGGCCATGACGTAGGCTTTCACCTTGTTCCAGTCGGTGACCGGGCCAACGTGGTAGGTCTTGTCGTAGTAGTCGGAGTCGGTGAAATCCGAATCCCACTCCGGATGAGCGGAGACCAGCGTCTTGCCGTTCGGCGTGTAGGTAGTGTCGTATGTGTCGTCGAACTTGTGGGCATTGCGGAGCTTGCCGCCGAACTCGAAGGTGCCGAAGCGGTGGCCGATATGGTAGAAGCGAGCGTAAGAGGCCGAGGCCTGCAGGTTGAGCTGGACGCTCTGGCCGGCCGTGGGCGGGGCAAAGGACTTCAGCTTGTAGTTGTTACGATCCTCCGAGTCATCGGCGCCGGTCCCGAAGCAGCCCGCGCTCCAGCCGGGGCGATAAATGCTGACGCCGGGGATGTTGTTGCAGGAGATGTTGGGATCGCCGGCCCACTTGTACTTGGCGTTACCGCTGCCGCTGAGCGAACGCGAGCGGCCGACGGAGACGCTCCAGTTGATGGTGGAGGAGTTCAGCAGGTGCTTGCCCTGGAGGGCGAGGCTGCCGACGGCCATGTTGGGGCGGCGCCAGTCCTGGCTGTACTGCGGCACGTCGCCGTCGTTCAGGGTATAGACCCACTTGTTGCCCCAGTTGCGGAAGGTGGAGAAGAGGCCGCGCAGGGAGATGTTGGAGCCCTCGCGGAGTTTGTAATCCAGGCTGGCCGTGGCGCCCCAGCGCGAACGGTAGTAGATGTAGTCGCGGATGTCCATCGAGTCGTAGTGCGGGGTGGCGCTGCCGGCGGTGGGCGAGGGCTCGATGTCGTTGATGCCGCGGCCGTTGAAGTCGTAGGTGCCGCCCATCAGAACGCCGAACTTCTTATCGGCGCCAAAACGGCGGCCGACGGTGCCGCCCATCTGGTCGACGGTGCGGCCGCCAATGATGGGGGTGTAGCCGCCGACGCCGTAGAGGGTGGCGGAGGGCTCGTCACCGGCGGTCTTGGTGACCAGGTTGACGGAGCCGCCGATGCCGTCGGCGTCGATGTTGGCCTGGAGGGTCTTGTTGATTTCGACCGAATCCACCAGGTCGCTGGCGATGGTGTCGAGCTTGATCTGGCGGACGCCGGTTTCGGGCGAGGGCACCGTAACGCCGTCGATCATCGTGTTGCTGAGGCGGGGCTCGGTGCCGCGAATCTGCACGTACTTGCCTTCGCCCTCGTCGCGCTCGATGGTGACGGAGGCCATGCGGCCGAGAGCGTCGGCGATGTTGGCGTTGGGCAGCGAGACGATGACGTCGGCCGGCAGCACCTGGAGGATGTTCTCGGCGGCCAGGGTGCGGTTGACGGCTTCCGCTTCCCCGTGCGGCCGCTCGGCGGTGACAATGACCTCGTCGGCGGCGCTGCCGACCTTGAGCGTGGCGTCAACGCGGACCACCTGGCCGGCAGCGACGCTGACCTTGGCGCTGAAGGGAGTGAAGCCGACGTAAGAGATGGTGACGGTGTACTGGCCGGGGTCGACCTCGGTTATGGTGAATTCGCCTTGACCATCGGTGGTGATGGGCCGGATCTGCGGTTGCAGGTCGACCCGCGCGCCCTGCAGGACTGCGCCCGCCGCGTCCTTGGCGGAACCGCTGATAACGCCCTTGCCAGACTGGCACCACGCCGCGGGCAATGCAAGCAAAAGGACGAACAGGACCGAATGGAAACGAGTGAATCTGCGCATAACTCTCCTGGCCCGGCCGGAACCGGTAAATGAAACAGTTGGAGGTCACAAGGATGACCCCTCATCGGAGGCTAGTGTAGTGTCTCAAGCAGATCGTCCATTATTCAGGGCTGCTTTTGCGCGGGTAACCTTTTCCAGGATGTCGTTGGCCTTGGCGGTCCAGATGAAGGGCTTGGGGTTCTGATTGTGGCGGTC
>JBAVMZ010000266.1:0-4831 GCA_049690595.1 Occallatibacter sp.
GGAGACCCGCACCACAGCCGGTCTGGAGACCGGCGCTACAGCCGGCGAGGAGACCGGCGCTACAGCCGGTCTGGAGACCGGCGCTACAGCCGGTCTGGAGACCGGCGCTACAGCCGGCGAGGAGACCGGCGCTACCCCTTAAGGCACGCGCCCTCGGAGCCTGCCTCGACGTCAGGCCAGCATCGCCGCCAGGTCCGCCTCTACGGTGGTTGTCGGCATCAGGTTGTAGTTCTCGTTGAGCAGCTTCAGCACGGCAGGCGACAGGAACGCCGGCAGCGTCGGCCCGATGCGGATGTTGCGGACGCCGAGCCAGAGCAGCGTCAGCAGGATGGCCACGGCCTTTTGCTCGTACCAGCTCAGCACCATGGAGAGCGGCAGGTCGTTGACGCCGCACTCGAAGGCCGCAGCTAGCGCCTGGGCCACCTTGAGCGCGGAGAAGGCGTCGTTGCACTGGCCCATGTCGAGCAGCCGGGGCAGGCCGCCCAGTGTGCCGAACTCCTGCTTGTTGAAGCGGTACTTGCCGCAGGCCAGGGTCAGGATGATGCAGTCCTGCGGCACCTGCTCGGCCAGCTCGGTGTAGTAGCTGCGGCCGGAGCGTGCGCCGTCGCAGCCGCCGATGAGGAAGATGCGCTTGAGAGCGCCGGCCTTCACTGCATCGATGACCGTGCCGGCGACGCCGAGCACCGCTTCGTGGCCGAAGCCCACGGTGATCGTGCCGTCGGGGCCGTCCTCCGCGAAGCCAGGCGCCTCGAGCGCGGCGGCGATGACGGGCGCAAAGTCCGTGCCTTCGATGTGGGTGACGCCGGGCCAGGCCACCGGACCGGCCGTGAAGATGCGCTGCTTGTAGCTCTCCTTCGGCTGCTGGATGCAGTTCGAGGTCATCAGCACGGCGCCGGGGAATGCGTCGAATTCATCGGCCTGATCGACCCACGCGCCCCCGTAGTTGCCGGCCAGGTGCGGGAAGGCCTTCAGCTTTGGGTAGCCGTGCGCGGGCAGCATCTCGCCGTGGGTGTAGATGTCGATGCCGAGCCCCTCGGTCTGAAGCAGCAACTGGTAGAGGTCGTGCAGGTCGTGGCCGCTGACCAGGATGGCGTTGCCCTTGCGCGGATGGATGCGGACCGCGGTGGGCGTGGGCGCGCCGAAGGTCTCGTTGTGGGCGCGGTCCAGCACTTCGAGGATCTGGTAGTTCAGCTCGCCCACCTTCATGGCCAGGCCGAGCAGTTCTTCCGCCGTCCTGGGCTCGGTGAGCGCGGACAGGATTTCGTGGATCGTGGCGCAGGCTGCGGGCGCGGCGGCGCCCAGAGCCATGGCGTGATAGGCATACGCCGCCACGCCCTTGATGCCATAGACGGCCAGCTCTTCCAGGTTCTTCGTTTCCTTGTCGCCGTTGAGGAATCCGGCCGGGATCATCTGAACATGGCCCTGCGCCAGCAGTTCTTCGCGCGTGGAGGCGGGCTGGAAGGCCGCCGGCCCGCGCAGCGCTGCGGCAGCCACGCCGGCTTTCGCCGCCGCCTGCACATAGAGCGCGCGCGCCTGGTCGCGCGTTTCGGCCGCCTGGTAGACCAGCGCGGCCACGCGGTCGGCGTCGAAGTTGACGTTGGTGAGCGTGGCGAAGATGGCCTCGATGGTGAAGGCGTCGATGCCCGCGTCCACCGCGCCGAGCAGACGGGCGCGATGCGCGTACTGGCTGATGCCCTTGACGGCGTGGATCAGCAGGTCCTGGAGCGTGGCGGTGTTCTCGTCCTTGCCGCAGACGCCGATAACCTGGCATCCCTGGCCCTGCGAAGTCTGTTCACACTGGTAGCAAAACATGAAGACATTCTCTCCTTCGGTGCAACTCTGTATGAGTTGAGCCTATGGCGAGAGACGGAGAAGGGCAGCGACCGAAGTCACTTGCCGGTACCGCAGTGTGAGAGAGGCGCGGAAAGGAACGGCCGGGCCCCGGCGCGGCCTGGCCCGGCAGGAGTTCAGTTGGGTAGCAGCGTGCGCACCATTCCGGCGAAGGAGCTGACGTGGGGTTCGAAGAGCATTACCATGTGGCGCGTGGGCACATCGACAATGCGCAGGCCACCGCCGGCCAGCTTCTGCCAGCCGAGCGTGGGCTCCTCGCGGAAGCCGAGCGCCTCGGGGCCGCGGTCTGTGGCGCGGAGAAGCGTGATCCTGCCCGGATAGATCTTGAAATGGTAGCGCTCGAGCGCGCGCCGGTGCGCTTCCTCGATCTGGAAGTAACGCAGGTTCACCGGCAGTCGCAGCCTAAAGAGCCGCAGCGCCGCACAGGCCGCGCGGCGCAGTCGGCGCGAGGCATGGTACTCGAGCGAGACGCGCTTCTCGCCGAGCTTGCCAATCAGATAGCGCACGCCGCCGGCACGCAGATTCTGCCAGAGCGAGTTGGCGCGGCCGCGATGCGGGATGCGCTCTTCGCTACCCGGCACCGAGGCATCGAAGAGCAGAATGGAGCCCGGCTCGATGCCCTGAGCGTAGAGCTGGCGCGCCATCTCGAAGACGATGAGGCCGCCGTACGAGGCGCCGCCCAGCAGGTACGGTCCCTTGGGATAGAAGGCGCGCATCTCGCGGATGTAAGTGGCGGCCAGTTCTTCGAGACTGATTTCATGCACGTCGGGCTGCGAGACAAGCGGCGACTTGAAGGCATAGAACGGCTGGTCAGGCCCAAGCGCCTTGGCCAGTTGTTCGTAGAAGAGCACGTCGCCGCCCACCGCGTGCGCGCAGAAGAGCGGAATGCGCGAGCCTTTGGGCTGGATGGGCACCAGCGTGGCGAAGGCGCGCTCTTCGGCGGGTTGCGCCGGGGCGGGCTCGAGCTTGCGGCCGATGAGCGCAGCGAACTCGCGGACGGTGCGCGCCTCAAAGAGCGAGGCCAGCTCGAGGTCGACCGCGTAGGTCTTCTTGATGCGCGTGAGCAGGCGCACGCCGACGAGCGAGTGCCCGCCGAGCGCGAAGAAATCGTCGTCGGCTTCCACCTTTTCGACGCCGAGCAGCTCCTGCCACCACGCGGCGAGTGTCGCTTCGACGCTGCCGTTTGCGGGCTCCGTGCTCGCAGGCGCGGCGGTTACGGGCGCGCGCTCCTTCCCAGGCGCAGGGAGCGGCGCGAGTTCGCCGAGCGCCTGGCAGGTGACTGCGACCACGCGCGGCGCATCGGAGGAGAGAATGCGCTCAAGCGCGCGCAGGCCGGCGCGCACCGGAATCGCTGCGTACGCAGGGGTCTCGATGGGCACAACCGTGCTTGCCGTGGCGTGCTCGCTGGCCGCGCCAGCAGCATCGCCCGCGCGCGCAGGCTCGGCAATGCGGCGCATGGTGAAGCCTTCGATCTCGGCGAGCACATCGTTCCGTTCGTCGAAGAGCACGATGTCGAAGGTGGCGGTCTCGCCGCCTCGCGTGTTCTCCTTGCGTGCACGAATGTGGCTGAAGAAACGGGCCGGCAGCGGACGGAAGATCGCAAGCCGCTTGTAGGAGATGGGCAGGTAGAGGAAGCCGCCGTCCTCGTAGCCGGGAATGAGATAGAGCGCGGCCCCGGTGGCGAGATCGAGCAGCGCCGGATGCTGGCGCAGTGCGGCCACGTCGGCCATGAAGCGCGCATCGAGCGCGAGATAGGCGAGGGCTTCGTCGCCTCCGATGGACAGCCGCTCCAGGCAGCGCCAGCGCGGGCCGAAGTCGAAGTGCCGCTCCTGCAGAGTGCGGTTGCTCTCGTCGAAGAGGATCTCGCGCAGGCGGCACCGCGCGGCGACGGCTTCGCGATCCACGCGTCGTGGCGGCGGCGCCTGCAATGCGGCGACGGAGCCGGTTGCGTGTTCGCGCCAGCCGTTTCCATTGCCTTCGGCGCGCGCAAGGACTGAGAAGCGCTGCGCGCCGCGCGGTTCGCCCTCCAACTGCACGCGTACCTCGCGGCTCTCGCCAGCGGCGAAGCGCATGGGCGCGACGAAGAAGATGGCGCGGAATTCCAGTGCGCCGTGCATCGAGCCGCGCGTGAAGGCAGCAGCGGCCATTTCGAGATAGCCCGTGCCGGGCACGAGCGCCGCGCCGTTCCTGAAGCGGTGCTCGCCCACGATCCACTGGCGCTCGGGCGCAAAGCGGCTGGCGTAGACGCGCTGGCCTTCGCGGTCGAGCAGGCGTTCGTCGAGCAGAGGATGAACGGAGCGCGAACGCGCCGCCATGCCGGCCTCGCGCCACGGTCCCCAATTGATGCTGGTTACCGCGCCGCCGCGGCTCTCGGCGAAGGCGTCGAGGAATGCGTTGGCTGCCGCGTAGTCCACCTGCCCAGCCGGCGGCGCGATGGCGCTGACCGAGGAGAAGAGCACGAAGAAGTCGAGCGGTTCGGAGCCGAGCGCGGCCTCGAGCGCGAGCGTGCCCTGCACCTTGGGCGCCAGCACGCGCGCGGTGCCCGACGCCGTACGCGTCGCCAACGGTCCGTCGTCGAGAACGCCGGCTGCGTGGATGACGCCGTCGATGCGTCCCCAGCGGCTGCGTGCCTGGTTGACGATCTCTTTCATGCGGGTGGTGTCAGTGACGTCAGCCTGCGCCACGATCAGGCCTCCGGCCATGGCGCGAATCGCGAGCAGCCGGCGCAGGCGCGCGCGATCTGGCTCTGGAGATTGTGCGTCCGAGAGCGCGGCCTCCCATGCATCTTCCTCGGGCAGCGCCGAGCGGCCGACGAGCACGAGGCGCGCCTTGTAGCCGCGTGCAAGCTCCTCGGCGACTTCCAGGCCGAGGCCACCCACGCCGCCGGTAATCAGATAGACGCCATTGCGCTTCAGCCGCTGCCGGTGCGGGGTTTCGTGCAGAGCCGCCGCTTCGAGCGTCTCCACAAACCGCTCACCGC
>JBAVMZ010000267.1:0-1532 GCA_049690595.1 Occallatibacter sp.
TACTTCGACCATGGCGCGCGGCGAGCTCGAAGCGGTCCTGGACTATATCCTCAACAAGGCCGACGCGAAGGAATTCGAGGTCATAGCCAAGGCCTGCGAGCGCCGCGCCCGCGACATCAAGGCCTTCGAGAGCCTCGGGGGCGAGGGCCCCGGCGCGATGGCCAAGCGGATGGCCGCCGAGCTCCAAGAGGGCGTAGGCGCCACGATGGAGAGCGTGCGGGGCACCGTGCGCGGCTTCGTCGCGGACATCATCCGCAAGAACGCGCCGGAGATCAGCGAGGAGCAGCTTGCCGCCCTCCTCGAGGAGTACGCCCCTAAGGGCGCCCCCAAGGGCGCCCCGGAGGGAGACGCCGCGGGGCGCAGGGCCGCCGCCAAGTCTCCGCTGCCCGCGGACGCCCTCCTCGGCATGGTCGAGTCCTTCGTCGCCTATTCGAGGGGCTCCATGCCGCCGAGCCGGCAGCGGGAGCTCTGGGAGTCGAGCCCGCGCTGGCAGGACGATTACTGGGCAGCCTTCCCGAGCGACGTGAAGGCCCTGGTCAAGGCCTATATCGAGGACAGGATCGACGCGGAGACCTTCGGCGGCGCCCTGCTCAGCGTGCTGGGGCTCTAGCCCCAGCCTCGCGGCTCGGCTCGAGCTCGACGCGGTCGATGTGCTCTTCGGTCACGAGGAACTCGCCCACGACATAGCGGCCGCCCGACTAGACTGTGCCCGCTTGGCTTTGCAACGCGACATAGGTAGAATAAGTGTCAACATTCCGAATTGGAGGCCACATGCCCATCAAGCGAGATTTCGGCCTGCGACTCGACCGTCACAGCCCGGCGGAGCACGATCGCCTTATTTCATATATCAACATCAAATTGGCGAGCATGGGCCTGCCCATCTACAGCCACGAGGGCACGGCCTTCGTAGAGCTGGCCAGCGACATGCTCGAGACTTTCCGCGAGAAGGACCTTCTTCTCGCCGGCTACCTGCCTCCCGCGGATCGCCGCATCCAGGACTTCCTCGACTCCTACCTCGGGAACCTCGGCCTCCAGTCCAAGCCCAGGCTGCCTTCGAATACTCTCGTCCTGGACCGCTACGGCATGGCCCGCGAGCTCTCCCTGCCTCCCGACAGGCACAAGTACGCCTCCCCCTCGCTCACGTCCTACCGCGTGCGCAACGGCGTGCTCCACAATCCGGCGAGCGACCGACGCACCACCGAAGGCGTGTTCCATGTGGCCGAGGACGGCCTGCCGGTGCCTCCCGACAAGAAGGCCGTGCCGCGGCTGACCTTCGCCCGGCTGCTCGCCGCGGCGCTCACGCCTCCCGCCGACCTCCTCGAGCTGCCCTTTACCGCCGGCGAGGAGCGCAAGGCCCGGACCTTCCTCTCGCTCCTCCTCCGGCCCACGGTCCGGCCGGGCGTGCACCTCTGGTGCGAGGAGCGGGCCATGGAGCTCCGCTTCTTCGCCCCGGGCTCCCTCGCGGCCAGCCTCGACTTTATCGAGTCGATCTTCGGCAACGCGGGCGATCCCTACGTGGCCGAGAACGACGC
>JBAVMZ010000268.1:0-3838 GCA_049690595.1 Occallatibacter sp.
CCTTGGAGGGGCCACCGGCGGCGAAGGTTCCTGGCACAAAAGGCTCCAACTCTGGCGGAGGGGGTTACTTGTGGTAGTTCGGGTAGGGGGGTGGCTCGACCTTTGGCTGCGGATGCCTGGCCAGCTCTTCGAGGGCCAGGGAGACGGCTTTTTCGAGTTGCGGGTCGTGGCCTTCGCTGACGGCTTTCGGGTCCTGCTCGACGACGTAATCCGGATCGACGCCGTGGTTCTCGACGTCCCACTCGCCTTTGGGCGAGAAGAAGGCGACGCTGGGCGCGGTGACGTGGCCGCCGTCCATCAGCACTGGGATCTGGCCGATGCCGACGAGGCCGCCCCAGGTGCGCTTGCCGACGAGGGGGCCGAGTTTGGCCTGCTTGAAGAGCCAGGGCAGGGCATCTCCGCCGGAGCCGGAGAACTCGTTGGCGATCATCACCTTGGGGCCGTAGATGGCGGCGTTGGGGGTGTGCTCGACGACGCCGTAGCGCGGCGCCCAGTAGCTCTCGATGTGGCGGCCGAGGACCTCGACGAAGTAATCGGCCACCTGGCCGCCGCCGTTGAAGCGCTCGTCGATAATGGCGCCTTGCTTGTCGGTTTGGGCGAAGTAGTAGCGGTTGAAGTTGGTGAAGCCGCCGCCGGAGGTGTCGGGCAGGTAGACGTAAGCCAGTTTGCCGCCCGAAAGCTCGTCCACTTTTTTCCTGTTGGCTTCGATCCAGTCGACATTGCGCAGCACGGCTTCGGTGGCGATGGGAATCACGCTGATCTCGCGCGGGTTTTTGCCGCCGGGCGAGGCGACTCGCAGGCTGGTGACCTTGCCGGCGGTGCCTTCGAGCGGCTGCTGGATGTCGGTGGCGGCGGTCAGCTCCTCGCCGTTGATGGCCAGGATGCAGTCGCCGGCGGCCAGGTTCAGGCCGGGCTGGGCGAGGGGGGCCTTGAGCTGGGGATTGAACTCGCCGCCGGCGAAAATCTTCTTCAGGCAGTAGCGGTTATCGGCGATGGTGTAATCGGCGCCGAGCAGGCCGCCGGGGACGTGGCGGGCCTCGGGAATGCGGCCGCCGGTGCCGCGCAGGTGGCCGACGCTGAAGGCGCCGAGCATCTCCTGGAAGATGTAGTTTAGGTCCGCGCGCGAAGCAATGGACTCGGCGTAGGGCTCGAGCCGCTTCTCGTCGGCCTGGGTGTCTGCGCCGTGGAAGCGGGAGTCGTAGAAGTAGGCGCGCTCGATGCGCCAGACCTCGTGGTACATCTGACGCCATTCGGCTTTGGGGTCGACGCGGACCTTGACGTCGGCGAGCGAGAGCGTGCCTTCGCCGGCTTTGACGGGCAGGTCGGAGGGCGCGATGACCAGCGTGGGAGGCTGGGGGGCGGAGGCGCCGGGCTCCTCGCCGTGGCCCGGGAAGCCCACGAGCATCTTCTTGCCGTCGGCGGAGAGCTCGAAGGCCAGCACGTGCTCGGCCAGCTTCTCGGTCTTCTTCTCTTCCAGGGTCCAGCGGTTGAGCGTGGCGCCGCGTTCGCCGAAGCGGCCGGATTGAGGCAGCTCAGTGAAGTAGAGGCTGCCCTTGTTGCCGGCGGAGAGGGCGGTGTAGTCGGCGGCCGGCAGCGGCAGCGCGACGATGCGGTTGCCGATGCCGTCGAGATCGACCTTCGTGGGCTTGGGCGGCTTGGCGGCGGCGGCTTTCTCGTCGCCGTCCTTGCCGGTCTTGCCTGAATCCTTGGCCGAGTCCTTGTTGGAGTCTTTATTCTCTGGGCCTCCGGCAGTGTCCTTTTTGGCGTCGGGTTTGCTGTCGGACTTTTCTTCGGCGGCGGTCTTCTCGTCGTCCAACTCGGGGGCCAGAGGCGAGGCTTGAGCGGCCGAGAGCACGGCGGCGTAGAGGTTGGCGTTCACCTGGTAGAGGTCGCTGGTCATGTCGAGGCCGTCGGAGGTGGCCCCGGCGTTGGTGCTTACGGAGAAGAAGAGGTACTTACCCTCGCGGTCGAAGGCCGGCAGGTCGGCGTCGGCCATGGTGCTGGTCACCTGGGTCGATTTGCCCGTTTCGACCGAGTAGAGGTGGATGGCGTGGAGGTGGTTGGGCATGGAGCGCGGATAGGCGAGCCACTTGGAATCGGGCGACCAGGAGAGGGCAAAGGTCTCGCTGGAGAAGCCGCCGTAGACGTTTGTGTCGCAGACGGTGCTGAGCTTGCCGGTGGCCAGGTCGAGCATCCAGATGCGCAGGTGGTTGTCGTGGAAGGCGATGCGCTTGGAGTCGGGCGACCAGACGGGAGCGAAGTAGTAGGCCGGCTCCGGGGCAAGCGGGAACTTCTTCACCGCCGCGGCGCCGGAGACGGCGTTGCCGGTCTGCGGGGCCACGTGCAGGGCGTAGAGGCCCGACTCGTCGGAGAAGTAGGCGATCGACTGGCCGTCGGGCGACCAGCTCGGGTCGCGCTCCATGACGCCGGGGGTGTTGGTGATGTTGCGCGTGGGGCCGTGCTTGGCGGCGACGGTCAGGATCTCGCCGTGGGCGTCGATGGCGGCGCGCAGGCCGGTGGGCGAGATGGAGGCGTGCTCCACCTCGGCGGCCACGGTCTCGATGCGCGCGCGCACCTCGGGCAGGTCGGCGTCGATCTCGATCTCGACCTTGTGGCTTTTGGCGGTCGCCGTGTCGAAGAGATAGATTTCGCCGAGCTGGTCGTAGACCAGCGTCGTGCCGTCGCCGGCGAGGGTGCGGATGTCGGGGCCGGAGTTTTTGAGGACCTCGGCGACGGTCTTCGTGGCCGGATCGTAGCTGAAGATGGTGACCGGACCCTTGCGGCCGGAGAGGAAGTAGATTTTGCCGGCGGCGAAGACGGGGAAGAAGTCGGAGGCCTGCTCGTGGGGAATCTGGGCCGAGTCGAGGCCCTTGAGCGTGGTGAGCCAGATGGTGCTGGCGCGGCCGCCGTGGTAGTTGCCCCAGGAGACGTAACTGGTGTAGTCGAAGCCGAAGGCGGGGGCCAGCGGCGAGTAGGCAATCTGGCTGCCGTCGGGCGAGAAGGCGCCCTGGTAAGCCATGGGCAGCGAAAGCGGCTGGGCGATGCCGCCCTGGGCGGGGACGGTGTAGAGCTGGGTGTAGCGGCTGACGGCCTCGCGGTTGGAGCGGAAGAGGATGTTCTTGCCGTCCGGCGTCCAGCCCACGGCAAAGTCCGGCGCCGGGTGCCAGGTCACGCGGAAGGGAATGCCGCCGGTGGCCGGAATGGTGAAGACGTCGGTGTTGCCGTCATACTCGCCGGTGAAGGCGAGGGTCTGGCCGTCGGGCGAGAAGGCGGGGTTGGTCTCGATGCCCACGCCGGTGGTCAGGCGGGTGGCCCGGCCGCCGGCGCGGGGCACGGTCCACAGGTCGCCGGCGTAGCCGAAGGCCATCAGGTCGCGGCTGAGCGCTGGCCGCTGAAAGATGTGCGGCTTGCCGGCCGCGCGGGCCGGGGCTGTCCCCATAGTCGCCGCCAGAACCAGAATCCACGCCGCCATCCATAAGAATTTCCGCACATACCCCTCCTGTCCGCCCCGGGCGAGACGCTCACATCTTATCGCCTTGCCCGCGGAGGCTGCCGCGGGAGGTGGGGCTCGCTTCTTTTGCTCGGCAATCGCAGCAGCGGGTCCGGCAATGGGGGCTCGCGCGAGGCATGCGCATCTTAATCTCCCCGATCGCTTTCCATGATCGGTTTTGTAACAGGGCACGACTTCAGTCGTTCCGCTGCGGAAGCATAAGCAAATAAGGGCTTTAGCCCCTTCGGACGTTGGCGGATCCGATTTGCCGATTACCGGTCGACGCCGCACGCAGGGGGGCTAAAGCCCGCCGTACTCTTTGGCCAACTTGCGGCACGACTGAAGTCA